>NZ_AP019778.1 GCF_019669905.1 Methylomonas koyamae
CCTAATTTGAGGATGCTCCGCAGTATCAACTACACCGAAAATGACATCGGCAAGTGCCTTAAATACTCGGAAGACGGGCTCTTTGGTAATGACGTCACCTCGTTGGCCGAATCAGAGCAAGAAATGCTGGCCTTTATACAGAGCAACAATCGAGGCGGGGTCCGAACCACATTAAAAAGCCTGTTGGAACGATTTGAGCGCAAACCTTACGGCTGGTACTACGCCGCCGTGCTTTGCACCCTGGCCAACCTCTGTGCCCGTGGCAAAGTCGAGGCACGCACCGATGGCAATTTGCTCGAAGAAAATGAATTGGAACGCGCGCTTCGCAATACCCATGCGCATGGCAATCTGGTATTGGACCCTCAAGTCGAATACACCGCATCTCAGATACGGGCACTCAAAGAATTTTACGAAGATTTTTTCGATCATCCACCTCGTGCCAGCGAAGCCAAAGCCCTGGGCAGCGAAACCGCTGAAGCTTTCCAAGAGTTAACGCAACAGCTGTCTTCGCTAACGAATTTGGTTTCTCAATATCCGTTCTTGAGCGCACTCACGCCAGTACTAGATAAGCTAAAAGAACTCAACGGCAAACCTTACACCTGGTATCTGACCGAGCTTGTTCGGCAAGAAGACAGCCTGCTTGCTCTGAAAGAAGGTGTGATCGATCCCATCCGTAAGTTCATGACTGGCCCGCAAAAAGGCATCTTTGATGACGCCCGGAAATTTGTGCAAACGCAAGAGCCAAATTTTGCCTACGTGATAAGCGATGTTCCAGCTTCAATTCAATCAGTACTGAACGATCCAACCTGCTTCAAAGGTAATCGTATTCAACAAATTAAAAGCGAACTCGATGCTTTGGCTCTGGAGATCGATAAGCAAGTTGAAGAAGTCCGCACTCAGGCTATTGCAAAACTGAAAACCCTGCAACAACGCATGCATGGGCTGGAAGAATTTCAAACCTTACCCGACGTCAGAATGGCGGAATTGGACACCCCATATCAGGAGTTGATTGAACATATCAAACAGCAAAGCCTGATTGCAGTAATCAACGACCGTTTACGCTATTTTGAAGAACAGGGTTATCAAAAACTCCTGACTAAGCTCATTGAGCTAACAGCGCCCAAACCGGCTGCTGGTGGGAAGTCAACGGAAACCGCAGAAGCTGATCCTGCTGAACATATTTCAGAGCCTCAGCCAAAATACATTGCGTCACGACAGATCACCATTCCATTTGATAAACCCTGGCTGGCTGACGAGAGCGATGTTGATCGTTATCTGGAATCGATGCGCGAAGCGCTTATTTATGAAATTCGCAATGGCAAAAGGATACAAATCTAATGGAAACCGCCAAACTCAAAAAATTTGCTCAATACGCCCGCCGCAGCCTGATCGAGCAAGTATCGGCCAAGCTTAAATTAGTATTGACAGAAGAGAGCGCCGCTAGTCGGGAAAGCGTGGCGGCGGTCAAAAAGCTGGAAGAAGCAATCCAGCTCCAGGGCAAAGACCAAGTGATTGAACGGGTAGCCTACATCTGGTTCAACCGTTTCTGTGCGCTGCGCTTCATGGACGTGAACCGTTACAACCGCGTTGGCATCGTTTCGCCGGCTGACCCTGGGCAATTCCAGCCCGAGATTCTGGCCGAAGCCAAGATGGGCCATATCGATGAGGAGATGGTGCAGGACAAAATTCGGCAGCAAGTCTTTGCTCTACTGGATGGCAAAGCGCCCAGCCGCGATCCGCAAGGTGAGGCCTATCGGCTATTGGTCGTCGCTGCGTGTAACTATTGGAACAAGGCCATGCCGTTCCTTTTCGAGCGGATTGAGGACTACACCGAATTGTTAATGCCCGACGATCTGCTGTCGGGCAACTCCATACTCGCCTATACCCGCGAGGCAATGACGCCGGATGTTTGCGTAGATGTCGAAGTCATTGGCTGGCTTTACCAGTTCTACATCTCCGAGAAGAAGGACGAGGTGTTCGACGGGCTGAAGAAAAACAAGAAGATCACGCCCGAAAACATTCCCGCCGCTACTCAGCTCTTCACCCCGCACTGGATCGTCCGCTACCTGGTGGAAAATTCGCTCGGTCGTTTGTGGCTGCTCAATCGCCCTGGCTCGAAACTGGCCGAGCAAATGGACTACTACATCAAACCCGAACAGCCCGAAACGGACTTCCTGCGCATCAGCAAACCAGAGGAGATCAAAATCTGCGATCCGGCTTGCGGTTCCGGCCACATGCTCACTTATGCCTTCGACCTGCTCTATGCCATCTATGAAGAGGAAGGTTACGAGTCTAACGAGATACCAGAGAAAATTCTCACTCACAACCTGCACGGTATAGAGATCGATGAACGTGCTGGGGAGTTGGCCGCCTTCGCTCTAACCATGAAGGCTCGCGCTAAACAGCGCCGGTTCTTCAACAAAGAGGTTAAACCGAATATCTGTATGCTGGAAAACGTGCACTTTGACGAGGACGAATTGAAGGAATACATGGACTTTGTCGGGCGCGACCTGTTCACTTTAGGATTGGAAAACACCCTGCGCCAATTTGAAGAAGCAGACAACTTCGGTTCTTTGATCCACCCTGAGGTCACCGATGTGGACGGTATGCTTGAAATCCTGGAGTCAAAGAACGTTTCAGGGCATCTATTCCTCAGCTTGACTCACCAGAAGGCACTGCAAGCCCTGCGGCAGGCCGATTACCTGAGTCCGAAATACCATGTGGTGATTGCCAATCCGCCGTATATGAATGCGGGCGGGATGAATGGTAATCTGAAACAGTTCTTAGCTTGTCAATACACTGACGCGAAAGCCGATCTAATGACAAGCTTTATGGAAAGAGCAATAGTCTTGACTTTACAATCCGGCTATTGGGCAATGATTAACTTGCCGTCATGGATGTTTCTCAGTTCTTTTGAATCGTTAAGGTTAAAGCTTTTGTGCAGTCAGAAGCTCGGTTCACTGGTCCATTTAGGGCGAGGGATTTTTGGTTCAGATTTTGGGACAGTTGCCTTTGCTTTTCAAAATAGGGTGCCTTCTGAAAATGCAGTAGGCATATACAGACGCTTGTTTGACAAGCACGTCGAGGTGAGAAGCCCTGAACGTATTCAGGAATTATTCCTCAATACACATTATGGTTGGTATCGCCAGTCACAGCGTCAAATGACAAAAGTACCAGGCGCACCAATTGCATATTGGATCAAATCGATTGAGCTCTTTTCAGGAACAAAAATTGGTGATCTTTTTTACTCTGGCGGGCGAAACAAAACCCACGATAACAATAAATTTCTAAGGTTCATTTGGGAGGTTGGAAAAGAGGGCGATCGGTGGAAGCTTTATTGCAACGGTGGTGAATTTAGGAAATATTACGGGAATGAGTTTCATTTGGTTGACTGGTCAGATGGAGCTCGCTCGTTCTATGACTCTCATGGAGGTCTGTGTAATCAAAAATTCTGGGACAAAGAGGGGCTTACATGGTCATTAATTACGGCGGCAATTACGAGCTTTAGAATTAAGCAAAGCCGCTGTTTATACAGTTCCGGATCACCGACAATATTCAACGAGAATTATGTCTGCGATAACAAAGCTCTTGGCTTGCTAAACTCAAAAGTCACGAGATATTTTCTTTCAGCCATAAATCCGACCGTAAACACAACGGTTAATGATGTGTTCTCTCTACCGTACCCGCACGAAAAGATAGATAAGAAAGTTGGGATTAATACGGAGACATGCATTGAGCTATCATCAAGAGACTGGGATTCCTACGAAACATCCTGGGACTTCACCAGCCTCCCACTACTGAATCCCGACTACCAACAACCAAACCTAAAAGCCACCTACCAGAAGCTCCGCGCCCATTGGTTGGAGATGACGCTGGAGATGCAACGGTTGGAGGAAGAAAACAACCGCATCTTCATCGACGCCTACGGCCTGCAGGATGAGTTGACACCAGAGGTGCCGCTGAACGAAATCACCCTGACCTGCAACCCGCACTACCGATACGGCAATGGCAAAACCGAAGAAGAGCTGGAGGCGCTGTTGCTGGCCGATACCATGCGTGAGTTGGTCTCCTATGCAGTCGGCTGCATGTTTGGCCGTTACGCATTGGACAAACCTGGGCTGATTCTGGCCAATCAGGGCGAAACCCTATCGGATTATCTCAAGCAAATTCCAGAGCCGAGTTTTCCGGCCGATGACGACAACGTCATCCCTATGCTCGACGGCGACTGGTTCACCGACGACATCACGGAGCGCTTCCGCCAGTTCCTGCGGGTAGCCTTTGGCGAGGAACACTACGAGGAAAACTTGAAATTCGTCGAGCAGGCGCTCAACGTAAAAGGTAAACGTGAGTACACCCTTCGTGACTATTTTCTGGGCGAGTTCTATAACGACCACATCAAGCGATACAAGAAACGGCCCATCTACTGGCTGTTTTCCAGCCCTAAAGGCAGCTTCAATGCGCTAATTTATATGCACCGCTACCGCCCGGATACGGTCAGTGTGGTACTCAACGACTATCTGCGCGAATTCCGCACCAAATTGACTGCCCATAAAAGCCATCTGGAAGCCGTCAGCATCAGCGCCAGCGCCGGCTCTGCTGAGAAAACCAAGGCCCTGAAGGAAATCGATAAGATCAACAAAATGATCGCGGAGTTGGAAGAATACGAGCGTGAAGTGCTTTACCCGCTAGCCACCCAACAAATCGACATCGATCTGGATGATGGCGTTAAAGCCAACTACCCCAAATTCGGTGCCGCATTGAAGAAGATTCCCGGCCTGGATGCCCAAGATGAGTAAGCGCTTATGACGGCTTCCGCCTTGTTCGCCAATGCTGATTATCAGGCATGGCTAAAGCAAATCAAGCAGCGGATCAGCGTCGCTCGGGTCGGTATCGCTTTGGCAGCGAACCGGGAATTGATCCGCTTCTATTGGGATTTAGGGGGGATGATTGCCGCCAAACAAGCGGAGAGTCAATGGGGTGATAAAGTCGTCCCGCAGCTTTCGCATGATTTACAACGGGCCTTTCCAGATCTGAAGGGGTTGTCGGCCTCCAATCTGAAATATTGCCTGCGCTTCTTCCTTTTCTACGGTGGTGCAGCTAATGAGGTCGTATCTGCGCCTGACGATAGATTGCCTTCATATGGTCAACAGCCTGTTGACCAAATTCCATGGGGTCACAATATCCTGATTTTTACCAAGTGCGGTAGCGTGGAGGAAGCCGGATTTTACATGAGGCAAACGCTGGAACAAGGTTGGAGCCGAGATGTGTTGGCATTGCAACTCAAGTCAAATCTGTTCGCACGTAGCGGCAAAGCTATCACCAATTTCTCCCGCACCTTGCCATCACCCCAGTCTGATTTGGCGCAGCAAACCCTGAAGGATCCGTATACCTTCGACTTTATGGGGATGACCGAGCCCTTCAACGAGCGCGATGTGGAACGCCAACTGACCCAACACATCACCCAATTTCTATTGGAGCTGGGCAAGGGTTTTGCGTTCATCGGCAGACAGTACCACCTGGAAGTAGCGGGCAATGACTATTACATTGATCTGTTGTTCTACCACGTTACCCTGAAATGCTATGTCGTGGTGGAATTGAAAAACCGCCGTTTCATTCCTGAGTATGCCGGCAAGCTCAATTTTTACCTGTCGGCTGTGGATAGTCTGCTCAAGCGCGATGATGACCAACCCACCATCGGTTTATTGCTATGCCGTGACAAGAATAATATCGAAGTCGAATTTGCCCTGCGCGACATGAACAAACCCATGGGCGTGAGCGAATACACCCTGGTGGAAACGCTGCCGGACAATCTCAAGGGGGTGCTGCCCACGATTGAAGAAATCGAAAATGATTTGCAGCAACTTCAATACCAGGCAAACGAGAGAGTAAGCAGTGATTAAATTCACCGAGCGAGGTAATCAGCTACTGCTAATCTATCAGTCTGATCTCTACAACGATGCACGATGGATAGATGAAAAGTTGCAGCAGGATGGCGATGTCACTTTGCGCCGCACGTTTACCTTCAGCCCGGCAGATTTAGTTACTCAAGACATACCTTCGGATGAAGTGGATGACGGTGATCGAATTTTTGTGATTGGTGTTTTGGAGGGCGGTTATTACAAGATCAGCAAGGACATACTCGGTCTCAAACACGACTTATTGCTTGATGGCGAAATGAAAATTGCAGCGGGGACGTTCATCGCACATCGGGATATCTCTGTTTTTAGAAAAATTGATGAACTGATCGAGGAACCCATCATCGTGGGTGGCAGTAACGAAAGTGCTATCCCACTGGCCGACTTCGAGCTGTTGCTGAAAACCTTCCCGACCAGCACAGAGCTGACCCATTACGCCAGAACCCGAATCGCAAGGGTACTCAAAGACTATTTCGGGACGATCTCGGATGCAGAAAGCCAACTGAACCAGCACCTGAATCGCAAGAAAAAACTACCTATCGAATCTCGTGAAACCATCGTTTCAAATTTCGAATTGCAAAAGTTCGAGTATGTTTATGCAGAGCTTGAGTCCATGCTTGCTGATGCTGATAGTTACACTGAGAAAAACTGGCAGGCCAAGATTTTGGAATTGTTGCTTTTTGTCTTTCCCAAGTACATCGCTGTGCTTGAGAATGTTCATATCAAAGATTTCTATTCCAACCCGAACCAAGTTACCAACCGCTACATCGACCTGATGCTTGTAGATGCCAACGGCAGTGTTGACATCATAGAGGTCAAAAAGCCATTTTCGAATGCGCTCTTATCCCTACACAGATATCGGGACAACTACACCCCAAGGAAAGAATTGGCCGGATCGGTGATGCAGGCTGAGAAGTACCTTTTTCACCTCAATAAATGGGGACGCGCTGGGGAGCAAGAAATTCAACACAAACAGAAGGGAGAACTTCCCACGGACATTGAATTGAAGATCACCAACCCCAAAGCAATGATTTTGCTCGGACGCGACAACGACTTCAATGGCGATCATCGTTTTGACTTTGAAATCATCAGGCGTAAATACACAAACATGCTCGACATCATGACCTACGACGATCTGCTGCGCAGGGTAGCAAACATCATCGAAATGATGAAGCGTCGAGGTTCTTTAGGAGGTACGCAATGAGCGACCGCATTGCCCAGGCTCTGACCAAACTATTCGACCGGCATCGGATTGTGTTTTGGTATGACGCTAAACAGGAGTTGCGTGACGATTTCGAGGCGCTGTTTTTACCCGGTATCGAAAAACTAGAACTCACCAATAACGAGTTCGGCATCAAATATCGAATTTTGCGCGAGCAACCCGAGCAAAATTTCTTGCTATATAGAGACGGCCCTCAGCCCGATGAGTTAGATAATTGGCTGCTGGACGTGCAATTGGCTCATGGTGAATTTCGTACCGATCAGGTGGCGATATGGCTGTCCGAGCTGGAATTAGGTTTGGAATTCGCCGACGTGGTGCAGAGCCATTCGGAGTTTTTCCAAGC
This sequence comes from Methylomonas koyamae, assembly GCF_019669905.1. NCBI lineage: Bacteria > Pseudomonadati > Pseudomonadota > Gammaproteobacteria > Methylococcales > Methylococcaceae > Methylomonas > Methylomonas koyamae. Next base: position 7,481 of record NZ_AP019778.1, read on the forward strand.
CGTCAAACGTAAGGACGCGCTCAAAAAAATGCTGCGTGGTGACGACACGCCCGGGCAAATTCGTTTAAAAATGCTGGCGGTTTGCGCAGGCAGTGAGCCTCGCATGGATTCCGTTGTAGAAAACTTGCTGCAGGAATTAGCCGAGGGCCGTGACGATAAAATCAAGTTGATTGGCCGATGCACATTGGATGGCTTTCTTTGGGAACAATTGACCCGGTGTTATGGCTACCCATCCGACGAACCCAGCATCCGTGACTTTGCGATTGAATTGTTCAAGTCATGCTATGCCATGGGCACTGACGGCCAAGTCAAACTGACTGGCGATGCCTTGGTGTTTCTGAAACGTTGGAAAGACAGTCGTCAGTTTGAAAGCTGTTTCGAAACGCTATCCGCCGAATGCGCTGATGTACTCAATATTGAGCAAGACCTAGCCAAACGCGATCTTCCCGAGCTGATCGAACTCGATTATTTCCGACTGATTGATCAAAAGATTATCAGCGATTTGGTACGGGCGGTGGCTTCACGGACGCTGTCCAGTGGCGATGTGGCTCTTTGGGTTCGCCAACGTCGGCAAGGTCATTGGTATCGGGAGTTCCGGCACCTTTATGAGGCTATCGATTTCGCCGCCCAGTTTTTACAAGTTTTGGGAGAGGTCAATCTTGAAGTGGACAGTTTAGCGAGCGGTGTCGAGCGCTATTGTCGCGCATGGTATCGACTTGATCAGCTGTATCGCAAATTTACCGTCCATGTGCGCATGTCCGGGCAATCTTCCCTAATGGAAACGCTGACCGAACAAATCGAAAACCGGTATTCGAATCACTATTTACTCAAACTGGGCGATAGCTTTCAAACCTGGGTTGATTCAGCAACCCAATGGGAAGCATCGCCTGTGCGCAGGCAACGTGAGTTCTTCGAACATTGGGTGCGACCGTTCTTGCGCAAGGACAATAAGGTCTGTGTGATCATTTCCGATGCCATGCGCTACGAGATTGGCGAAGAATTGCTTAGCCTCATTCGCCAGGAAGATCGATACAGTGCCGAGATCGAGCCCGCGCTTTCCATGCTGCCTAGTTATACGCAACTGGGCATGGCCGCTTTGTTACCCAATAAAGAATTAGCGATTGTCGACAACGAAACCGGCATGGTGTTGGTGGATGGGCAAAGTTCGCAGGGTACGGCAAACCGGACAAAGATTCTGCAGGCAACCTTGAATGGAAGTGGTCAAGCCATTGCGGCTGAAGATTTCATGGCTATGAACCGCGACGATAGCCGAGAATTGTTGAAAGCCAATCCAGTACTGTACATCTACCATAACCGAATCGATCATACCGGTGACAAGATGCATTCGGAAGGCCATGCCTTCGAAGCCGCGGAACAAACATTGGACGATCTTCTAAAGTTGGTAAAAAAGCTGACCGCCGCCAATGCCAATAACTTGCTGATCACCGCAGATCACGGTTTCATTTATCAACACCGTGAAATTGCTGAGAGTGATTTCTTGAGTGTTGAGCCGGATGGCGAAGTCATCTTGTATCGAGATAGGCGCTTTATCCTCGGTAAAAAATTAAAGCCCTCTGCTGGTTTGCATACCTTTAAAGCGGAGCAGCTTGGATTATGCGGGGATGTCGAGGTGCAAATCCCGAAATCAATCAATCGTCTGAGGCTAAAAGGTTCCGGTAGTCGTTTTGTGCATGGCGGAGCGTCGTTGCAGGAAGTGGTGATCCCGGTCATTAAGATCAACAAAAAACGGCAGAGCGACGTGACCGCTGTTGAGGTCGATATTCTGCGTGGTGCGAGCTCGGTGATCACTTCTGGGCAGTTGGCTGTCACGCTCTATCAGGCAGGTCCAGTAACCGACAAAATTCAACCTAGGGTGTTGCGTGCAGGGATTTATTCCGAAACCGGTGAGTTGATCTCGGACAGCCATGATCTCGTGTTCGATCTGACCTCGGAAAACCCGCGGGAGCGGGAGTTACAACTGCGTTTCGTGCTCAGTCGCAAAGCGGATGAAGCGAATGGTCATGAAGTCATTCTCCGCCTGGAGGAAAAGCACGCCGGTACCTCTCACTACAAGGAATACAAGTCGCTCCGATATATGATGCGGCGCTCATTTACCAGCGATTTTGATTTTTAAAGGGATGAATACCCGATGAACGAACTGGATCAGAAAATCAATACCCATTTTCCTGGATTGGTTGTCCGAAAGGATCTAGTCAAGACCGTTAAGGGGAACGCTATCGTACCTTCTTACGTGTTGGAATATTTGCTCGGCCAGTATTGCGCGACCAGTGACGAGGCAACGATTCAGACGGGCATCGAGACGGTCAAAGAGATCCTTCGCAAGCATTATGTACATCGCAACGAAGCGGGTCTGGTGCGATCGACAATTAAGGAGAAAGGTCGCTACAAAGTGATCGATAAAGTCAGTGTCGATTTAAACGACAAGGCAAATGTTTACGAGGCAACCTTTGAAAACTTGGGCTTAAAAAAGGTTTTGATCGATTCAGGAACCATAAAGAAGCATCCTAAATTGTTAGTCGGTGGTGTTTGGTGCATTTGCGAAGTTGAATATGATTTTACGGAAGATCAAAACGCATCGCCGTGGATATTGTCTTCGTTAAAGCCTATTCAGCTTTCCCATTTCGACTACGACAGCTATTTAGAAGCGAGAAAACAATTTACGACAGAGGAATGGATTGATGTTCTGCTCCAGAGCATTGGTTTAAATCCTGAAGTCTTTGGTCGCAGAAGTAAGTTAATCCAGCTTGTCCGCCTAATCCCATTTTGCGAACGCAATTACAACTTATTGGAACTGGGGCCCAAAGGGACGGGCAAGTCTCATATTTATTCGGAGTTTTCGCCTCATGCCACCTTGGTATCAGGTGGTGAGGCAACGCTGGCAAAGCTGTTTATCAATAATACGACCGGCAAAATCGGCTTGGTCGGTTATTGGGATGTTGTTGCCATGGATGAGTTTGCCGGAAGCAACAAAAAGCCTGACATTAAGCTGATCGATACGCTGAAAAATTATATGGCTAATAAGTCATTTAATCGGGGTACGGGGCCGCAAGGCGCCGAAGCATCGATGGTCTATATAGGCAACACTTCGCATAACGTTGCCTTCATGCTGAAGCACGAGAACCTTTTCATGGATTTGCCGGAGACTTACCGAAATTCTGATGGCCAGGCCATTTTGGATCGGATGCACTGGTTTCTTCCCGGCTGGGAAATGGAAAATTTGCGTAGTGAGATGTTTTCGGATGGTTATGGTTTCGTGGTGGATTATCTTGCCGAAGTCTTACGCTCTCTACGTAATCACGATTATGCAGATCGCTACGCAGAGCATTTCTCACTTTCGTCTGATATTTCGACGCGTGACCGGGACGGCATCAATAAAACATTTTCCGGCCTGATGAAAATCTTGTTTCCACATGGAGGAGCTTCCAAAGACGAAATTGAAGAACTGCTGAAATTTGCAATTGAAGGTCGAAAACGCGTCAAGGACCAATTGATGCGGATCGATCAGACCTATGCCAAGGTCAATTTTGCCTATCTGGATTCCTCGCAGCATTTGTATCAAGTCACGACGCTGGAAGAACAAGAGTACCCGCATTATTATCATCGTTCGGTTGGCGACGGTAGTAACGAGGAGGAATTGATTCAATCAGAAATTCCCACTTCATCGGTTGAAAGCCCTTCGATATCGCCTCGGAATATTGCCGAGCCAGTCTTGAAAGAAAAACACCTAACATTTCAGGAAAACCAGAAAGGAATCTCATTCGATTCTTTATTTGGCCCCTATCTGGCGGGCGCTAACAAGATCACTATCACTGATCCTTATATACGGTTGTTTTATCAGCTTCGTAATTTTATGGAATTTCTTGAAACCATCGTCAGGCATAAATCCGACGATGCTGAAGTTGAAGTTCATTTGATTACGACCGAGGATGATTTTAAGGGCGAACAACAGCGGGAAAGTCTGGATAAAATCGCCGAATCTTGTAGCGCGGTTGGCATCAATTTCACATGGGAATTTGACGAAACCGGGACGATTCATGCCCGGCACATATTGACCGATCACGGTTGGAAAATTTCGTTAGACCGTGGTTTGGATATTTTCCAGAACTACGAAATGAAGGAAGCGTTTACCTTTACCAATCGGATGCAGCAATATCGGGCTTGTAAGGCGTTTGAGGTAACGTTTATTAGGTGCGCGGAAACAAGACCAGTGGGAGAGTCACATGGGTGAGGTTTCAACGTCGATTTCAGAGTTGTTTGAAGTGAGTGATATTGCCTTTTCTGATGTTATTGATCGTTGCCGAAAGTAGTGTGGGGAATACTCATCATGATGGTTAGATACGCACAACAAAAAGGAAAAGGTTAGTGAAATTCATCCATGCTGCAGATATCCACTTAGATAGTCCATTAACCGGATTGAGTGCATACCCTGACGCCCCCGTGGAAATGCTGCGCACGGCGACGCGCGACGCTTTTTCCAACCTGGTTACCGAAGCGATTGAGCAAGCGGTTGACTTCATGGTGATTGCCGGCGACCTTTATGATGGCACCTGGAAGGATCACAACACCGGCATTTATTTTTGCAAAGAAATGGGCCGCCTGAAAAAAGCCGGCATTCCGGTTTACCTGCTGTTCGGCAATCACGATGCCGAAAGTGAAATGACCAAAAAACTCCAATTGCCTGACAATGTCTTTGCCTTCGACACCCGCAAACCCAACACGTTTCGTCTGGATAACCTCAAGGTTGCCCTACATGGCCGCAGCTTTAGGGAAAAAGAGACCCTTGAAAATCTTGTGACCGGGTATCCGGCCCCGGTGCCAGGCATGTTCAATATTGGCGTGCTACACACCGCGCTGGAGGGCAATGCAGCGCATGCCAGTTATGCCCCGTGCAGTTTGGATGAACTGCATGCCAAGGGCTACCATTACTGGGCACTGGGTCATGTGCATGAACATCAAATATGGGAAGGCGCCTCGACAGTGGTTTTCCCCGGCAACCTCCAAGGCCGTCATATTCGGGAGACCGGACCACGTGGCGCGGTTATTGTCACCGCAGACGAGCAGGGCATTCAGGACATGCAGCGTCTGTTCGTCGATGTGCTGCGCTGGGCCAGTCTGGAAGTCGATGTCACCGAGTGCAAAACGCTATCGGAAGTAGTGTCCAGGATAGGCAAAGCGCTCGACGAACTGGTAGAAAGCTGCCCGTCGACCATCCCTATAGCTGTTAGGGTCACCGTCACCGGCAAAACAGCCGCGCACGGTGATCTTTTCGGACTGGAGGCGCAACTGCGCGCCGAAGTCTTGGCCTTGGCTGTCGCCATGGGGGCGGAGCGCCTTTGGATTGAAAAGGTGAGGGTGGCCACTTCGGCGGCAGATGACGGCGAGGCGCTACGAGCACGTGCCGATGCGCTATCCGATTTACAGGACCTGCTGCAAGCAGCTGAATCAGATGCCGACTTTCTTAACAGCTTACAAGACGATCTGCTAGGCTTGGTCAACAAAGCGCCCCTGGAATTACAAACCAGTGTCCCTTACTTTAAAGCCATCCGCGCAGGCGATTTGGTGGACTTGGTTCGAGAAGTCCGTCCGGGGCTGCTGTCTCATTTAGCCAAGGTGGAGTGAACAGACGATGCGCTTCCACCGCTTGGACCTGATCAAATACGGCAAATTCTCTGACCGCTCGGTGGAATTTCCCGCGGCCAAACATGACTTTCATCTTATTGTCGGACCCAACGAGGCCGGCAAGTCAACCTTGCGGTCCGCCATTGTTGATTTGTTGTTCGGTATTCCGCCGCGTTCCGTTCATGGCTTTCTACACCCGCTTAACGAATTGCGCCTAGGGGCTTACATTGGCAATGCCGCAGGCACGCTTGAATTTCAGCGCGCTAAAGCGCAAAAACAAACCCTGCGCTCGCCAGTGGATGCTATCTTGTCGGATTCCGCACTGACACCTTTCCTTGGGACTGCGGATAGAAGTTTCTTCGACCAAATGTTCGGTCTTGACCATACCCGCTTGGTGTCCGGAGGCAATAGCATCCTCAATGCCGAGAACGACGTGGGTCAGATACTGTTTCAATCGGCCGCCGGCGTTGCCAGCCTAGGCAAAATCCGTGATGCGTTAGTCGCCGAGGCGGATAAGCTTTGGGCTCCGCGAAAATCTAATGAGCGGGCCTATTACATTGCTTCAGATCAGCTCGATAAGGCGACCATCGCGTTAAAAGAAGCCACTGTTCGCACTAAAGTCTGGGTGGACGCCAATAGTAAGGTCGAATCTCTGCAAGAAGCGCTCAGTCATGAGCGCGAACGACACCAGCAACTCCAAATCCAGCGTAATCGTCTTGAACGCATCCGCAGGCTAGCCCCGTTTCTGATAACGCTTAGGGAAAACGAACAGAAACTGGCTGAACTGGGCGAGGTGATAGAACTGCCGGCAGAGGCCGCGGCCACTCTCGCAAGCGCAGAACGCGAGCTGGCTATCGCCCTTGAGCGCCTGGACCTGCGCAATGCCGAGGCTGAAAACCTCACGGAAGCGCTATCACACATCGAAGTAGACGAAGCCGTACTTGAACTGGCTGCCGACATCACCAAACTGGATAACCTTCGCCTGCAATACAGTGCCTATGAAGGCGATATCGCCCATCGAAAAAAGGAAATAGCCGCACTTTGGCAAGCTGTTGGTCAAGCCTGTACTCAGCTGGGTTGGGCCCAAGACTCTGAAAGCGCCATTGCCCAGCGCCTACCCACACTGCTGGTCCGGCGTGAACTCAGGCAACTGGTCCGCGACCGTGGCGGCATTTTTCAGACATTACGGGCGGCAGAACAGGCCGAAAAGACCAAGAATTCTGAAATCAAAACGCTATCAGCTCAACTGGCTGACTTGCAAATGGGCGAGATCAAGCCCGCGCTACGTGCGGCGTTAGCAACCGCCAAATCATTGGGTGACACCGAAATTGCCCTCCAAAAGCGACAAGCCACGTTGACCAGAACCAAGTCAGCGTTGGACGGTTTATTGTTGGACTTGGGGCAATGGCGCAAGCCCTTACCTGAGTTAATGGCACTACAGCCGCCTAGCCAAGAAAAACTAACCCGTTTGATGCAAGAGCGGCAGGCCCTTATTGCGGATCGGAAAGCTGACTTACTGCGACTAAAAAATCAAACCGCCGAGGTTGCCCGCATTGAACTGCAAATTGCCCAGTTTAAAGCACTACATCATCCCATCACACTGGAGGCGGTGCTTGAAGCGCGGACTGAAAGAGATACAGCGTGGGCGGCGATTAAAACCGGTGAGATTGATCTGAAACGTGAGGGACACACGTTTGAGGAGAAGATGACCCATGCCGACCAAGTGGCGGATAGGCGGCTCGACGATGTCGAAGAAGCCACCGAACTACAAAGCTTGAATCAGTTGCTGGAACGGGAGCAGCAGAGCCTAACACTGATCGAAGGCCAATGTTCACAATTGGAAGCAGAGCTTCAATTATTCGATGATCGATGGGCACAAGAGGCAATCGGCATGGATTTGGCCGGCATGAACTTAGAGGATATCGGGGCCTGGATGCTTAGGCGGGAGAGGGCGCTGTCTGCTGGAATTGCCTATCAAGATGCAAAGGATGAGTTTGATTCGATTTGCCGGTTAATTGCAGAGTCCAGATTATCCCTCGCCAAGGCGTTGCAAGAAGCCGGGCTGCCTGTGGTCGAGACAGATAGTGTGTCTGTCCTCTGCGTTCAGGCAGAACAGCATATCCAAGCCATCGACAGCGCTAAAATTCGGCACGAAACCTTATCGGTTCAATTACTTGCCGCGCAGTCACTGGCCACAACGTTAAAGCAAACTACTGAGGATGCGAAAGCGGAGGCAAGCCGTTGGTCTAAAGCCTGGGCAACAACGCTCGCCAAGACGGGGTTATCCCCTGACAGCGATAGTGGCACGGCGGAAGGGGCTCTTGAGCTCATTGAGCAAATCGCCGAAAAGTTAGACAAGATGCGGCAGATTCAAGTCGAGCGTATCGACACCATGAATGCGGATCTGAAGGGGTTTTCTGTTGAAGCACATCGTCTCGCGCAAATCGTTGCCGCTGAGCTCAAAGATCAGCCGGCCGAGCAAATTGCTCTCACATTAGCCCAGCGTTTAGAGCGAGCCCGCGAGTCTTTTGCGGAAAGCAGTCGGCTTAAAGAAGCCCTGCGTATTGCAAACAGCCAGGTATTGGAAGCCAAGGAATCCAGTCAAACCGCCATGGCGAGTTTGAAACCCTTATTGGAAAAAGCAGGCGTCGACACCACGACTTTGTTGAATGAAGCAATTGGTCGATCTGACGAGCAGCGTCGCCTAAATGCCGAGCTGGCAGAGGCTAATACTACTCTTCTCAATGGGGGAGATGGACTAACGCGGAGGCAAATCGAAGCCGAGATTGATGCCGCTAACCTAGTTCAGCTGGCCGCTGAACTCGCACACATCAACGCTGAAATTGCCGATGCAGTGCAGCAGCAAACAATACTTTCGGCTGACCATGCAAATGCCTTGCGGGCTTTGTCCGAAATCGGTGGCTCAGACGCGGCCACACAGGCGGAGGCCCAACGCCAAGAGGCGCTTGCGCAAATGTCGGATGCCGCCGAACGTTATGTCAAAGTTTTTACCGCCGGGCGCTTGCTCCGTTGGTCAATTGACCGCTATCGAGAAGAGAAGCAGGGGCCACTGTTACAACGCGCGGGTACGATCTTTTCGACCTTAACGTCCGGATCGTTTAGTAAGTTGATTGTGGATTTTGAACGGGAGCCGATGGTGTTGGAAGGGCTACGCTCTGATGGCAAGCTGGTCGGTATTTCTGGCATGAGCGACGGCACACGAGATCAGCTTTATTTGGCACTGCGATTGGCGGCCCTGGAAATGCACCTGGAACAGGCCATGCCGTTGCCCTTCGTCGCCGACGATCTATTTATCAACTACGATGATGTCCGATCAAAAGCGGGGTTTGAAGCACTTAAGGCATTGTCAGAACAAACCCAAGTTATTTTTCTGAGCCACCATGACCATTTGATTCCAACAGTTCAAGAGGTGTTTGGTAAGCAAGTGAATATTGTACTCTTTTGATTGGTATGAACAAACTAAACAACTGGAAAATAGCTTCCAATTTTTGGACCAATAAAAACGACTTTAGCATCCAATAGGCTATTTTGTTAACAGGTGGCGATAAAAGTACTCATCAGGAACCAATATTAAAACCGCCCAAGGTCTTGCCCATATACCCAACTTTTACACAATAAAATAAAAAAATTCATGTATCTGGCGCAGCTGAGTATCTCCAATTTTCGAAAGCTTCTTAAAGCAGAGCTTCAATTCCAGCCCGGCCTCAACGTTTTGGTTGGCGCCAACAACGTTGGAAAAACTGCGGTCGTGGATGCGCTTCGAGCCTTGTTAGCGGGGCATGACGAGCCATATCCTCGTTTCGGCATTGAAGATGCTCATAGATCATCGTCTGGCAAGCCTGCTGGAGACATCATCTTCCAGTATGTTTTCCGGGGTCTCAATCCCGACGAAGAAGCGGATTTCCTGGCGGCTTTGAAGCCCGATGGCACAGGGAATATGGAGGTTCACATCACGATCCGTTATTCCGAAGCGGACAAAACGGGGCGGCTCAGAGCCAAACGTTGGTGTGGAGATCATGAGGATGTCGGGCTAACTACCGACATGATGGAGAACCTGCGCGGGGTCTACCTGCCTCCATTGCGCGATGCCGCCCAAGGGCTGAAACCCAGTCGGACCAGCCAGTTGGCTCGGCTTTTCCATCTGCTTGCGGATGATGCTGGGCGTGATCGGATCAATGACACATTGAAGAAACTCGATGATGAGTTGAAGAAGCACCAACCCGTAGTCACAACCCAAAACGCCATTAAGAGCCGCCACGACTCCATGCTCGGGCCGCAGCTAGCCCAAGCTTTGAACTTGGGACTCAGTGGCAGCGACTTTCAAAGGCTGGCTGCTCGCCTGTCCATCTTGGTCGATGCCTTTGAAATCGAGCAAAACGGCTTGGGATTCAACAATCTTATCTTCATGGCCGTCGTACTCAGCGAACTGGCCAAAAATCCAGAGGCCAGCTACCGAGGTCTCATCGTCGAAGAACCAGAAGCACACCTCCACCCGCAACTACAGGCGGTCTTGCTGAGCTACCTCGAAACAATCCAGGCCGTTGATGGGGAAAAACCCGTCCAACTCTTCGTCACAAGCCACTCCCCCAACTTCGCCAGCATCGCGCATCTCGACAGCTTGGCCTGCTTGGTGGACTCGGGAGGGACGGTCGAAACGTTTTTCCCTAGGAATATAACTTTTGGTAAGGGAAAGCGCGAGAAGTTAGAGCGCTACCTGGATGTTACTCGCGCCGAGATATTTTTTGCCCGTCGCGTCATTTTTGTGGAGGGTGCGGCAGAACTCATGCTGGTGAGCGTACTGGCAGAAAAAGCAGGCTTCAAGCTCCGCGAACATGGTGTGAGTCTGATCAGTGTAGAAGGGCTGAACTTCGATTCCTTCATGCCATTGTTCGGCGAGAAAGCACTCAAGATTCCTGTGGCTATCATTACCGATGCCGACCCAATGAGCCAACCCACTGATGGCAGCAAGGCCCAGGCGCTTTATCCGGCATTACACGATGTTGTACAGGTTTCGGATAACACTACGAAAATGAAAGTGTCGGAAGATACCTTGGTGAAGGTATTCCATGGCATCAAGACGCTGGAGTATGACCTCGCGCTCCATGCAGACAACAGGGTAGCGATGCTGCAGGCGCTCAAGGAATTGCATCCGCAGATCGGCGCTGGTTTAGAGACTGTCGTCGACGCAGCAGCGGATGACGCGGCCAAGGCTAAAGCGCTGTTCAAGGGTATGTTCGAGCGTGATCAGAACAACGTCCAGAAAGGCCGTTATGGTCAAGCGCTCGCCCAGGTACTGGCAGAAGGCGCAACTTGCAGGGTGCCCGACTACATCCTGAATGCAATCAGACATGTATGTCAGAGCGACGAGGTAAAGTCGTGACCGGAAATTCCATTGAGCAGCGGAACATCATCAATGCACCATTGACACCCATGTCGGTGATCGCTTGTGCCGGAAGTGGAAAAACCCAAACGGCGGTAAGAAGACTTGCAGAGATTCGCCGGCAGTTGGGCGACCACCGCGGACGTGTGGCTTTGTTGTCGTTCTCCAACGTGGCCGTCGACACATTCACTCAGAGCTATCAGGCACTAGCGCAGACAATGTCCCTTGGCGTGGGGAGCAGCAGGGTGGAAATCGACACCCTAGATGGATTCATTACACGCAATGTTCTGCACCCTCATTCGCATCGCACCATGTGCGCAAGTCAAGCGGCGTACCTTGTGACGGGTGGGGAAGCCTTCCTGAAAGGCTTCACATTCTGGACCGGACAGTATCCTATGAGCGTTACCAATATGCAGGTTAGCATTGATGGCAATACTCTAAGTTTTTATTACTCCCAAAACGACAAAGTCGTTCAGCTTCCGTACGCGGACTCTTTGAAGCTAGTGCAGCGTTTGGGGCGTACCGGTGCTTACACACACAATCTTGGACGCTATTGGTGCTACCGCACTTTATTGGATCAGCCCGCCATCCTTCGCGCCTTGGTGAGGCGCTACCCGCATATCCTGATCGATGAGGCACAAGATATTGGGACAATGCACCAGGCGATCATTGAGCAACTGATTACCTCCGGCACCACCGTTTCTCTCATCGGTGATCCAAATCAAGGGATCTACGATTTCGCTGGTGCCAACGGGCAATTTCTCGCTGGCTACGGGCAGCGATCAGGTGTTGCCAGCTACGCATTGACTCGGAACTATCGGTCAGTACCCGTGATACTGGATTTGGCCAACCGTGTTTCTGCGCGAACTGATGCCGCAGATCGTGACAATCCAGCTACTGTGCATGGAACATTCTTTATCCCTTATAAAACTAAAGACAGGGAGAAACTAATCGAAAGCTTCCAAGCGGCCATAATTGCTGCGGGCTTGCAGGTTGAAAACTCTGCCGTGCTTTGCCGTGGGCGTGAACTGGCAAACAAGCTGTCCGGAAAGGTGGCGCCCGTCGGCCAAGGTCTCGTCAAGGACTTTGCGTTAGCAACCCTACTCAGAGACAAGCATCAGGACTATCTCGGGGCGTTCAAATTGGTTGCCGGGTGCATTACAAGTTTGCTTGAAGATCCGCCCAACGGATTGGTTGCGCAATTGACCCAACCTAGTCGTCACCCGGAAATCCGGCCTTTGTGTCGTCTTGTTTGGAAATTCACACGCGATGCGAACGCTGGGTTGCCTTCGTCAGAACTCCTTGCTGACACTCAATGGCATCCTCAGTTGCTGACGCGAGTGAAAGCAATGCTTGCGGCGCTAGAGAAAGATCATGGTCTGAAATCCGCTGACAAATTGGGGAATAAATTGGCCAAGAAGGGCTTGCCGAATGAAGCATTATTGGCTGCCAAGGACCTTGGCGCTAACCAGACACCTCGCTTGCGGATTGATACTGTCCATCAAGCAAAAGGAGAAAGCCTTGACGCTATTCTATATATAGCCACAAAAGAGCACATAAGTGCTTTGCTGGCGGGCGTAGACTCTGAGATCGGTCGCATTGGATATGTAGCCGTTACACGAGCCAAAAACATCTTTTGGCTGGCTGTTCCTGCCAACGCGTTGAAGGAGCTTCAGCCTGATCTTATAGCTTATGGCTTTAAGAAAGTTGGCGATACTTAGCGTCGAATTATTTTAGTAATGTCTTCTGTAGCCATGTAAAGTTGCATACTCTGGGTATCGGCCGTTTCTGTCAAAGCAACTAGCCACCATGACAATTTAATTCCAACTGTGCAAGAGGTGTTTGACAAGCAAGTGATGGAGGCTTTATTACCAATGGGTGCGTTTGTTCTGACTTCGCATAACAAAGATTATGTTAAATTATTGCAATTTCAAGGCATTTCCTATAATAAAAACGATAGCTTAGTTAGAATTTGGTTTCGCGCCTTGCTGAGCCACTGCTTCGACAAGTATAAAGGGGTCACGTTTTCAGCTTGCGGACCTTTGGGCCTCGAGGTCACTTCCATGGCCACGCGCTGGCCTTCCTTCAGGCTTTTCCGACCGCTGCCTTGGATCACACCAAAGAGTGCAAAGTCATCTCTACCGCGATTTGTTCAATGAAACCAAAGCCTTTGTCATCCTAGAAAGAGTTGGACGCTCATTTTGATCAAAAATTGGAATAATTTACACGCCGGTTAACACCAGTGGCGGTTTTAATTGGAATGGGTGGCTGGTTTGCGCCAGAACGGCGGGGTTTCCGCAGATTTCGATCATCGGCTTAGGGTTGACCATGAGAGGCAATAGCATTCATCGCCTCATGGATATACAATGTGCTATGTATATCTTTTAATGAGTCGAGAGAGGCACATGCAAGTCGCAAAATGGGGTAATAGTTTAGCTATTCGTTTGCCCGCCACGGTGGTAGAAGCGTTAGAGTTAAAGGAAGGCGATGACATTGAAGTACATATCGCCGGCGAACGGGTGTTTGAACTAGAGAAAAAACCTTCGGCAAAGACGTTGTTAGCCAAATTGCATCAATTTCGTGGGCGCCTACCCGCTGATTTTAAGTTTGACCGCCTGGAAGCGAATGAAAACCGCTAAGCCGTTTCTCGATACCAACGTCTTGCTGTATTTACTGTCTGAGGACAATCAAAAAGCAGACCGCGCCGAAGAGATTATCGCCTTCGGCGGCATAATCAATGTGCAGGTGCTGAATGAATTTGCGTCGGTAGCGTCGCGCAAGCTGAAGATGACGTTTGTCGAAATCCGCGAAACCTTGTCGATTATCCGAAGTATCTGTGAAACTCAAGCTTTGAGCGTCAGCATCCACGAACAAGGTTTGGCGATTGCCGAACAATTTGGTTTTTCGTTGTATGACAGCATGATTGTCAGCGCGGCGCTGGACGCCGGGTGCTCAATATTGTATTCGGAAGACATGCAACATGGTCAAGCTATTGGCTCGTTAGTCATTAACAATCCGTTTTTACCTTCTCTTCCTAACTAAAGAGCTTTCGCAGCCTCCCCCAAAGGAAGATGATTCGGTGGGTTCCTAGGCCGACGCTTCAACCGCAAGCGAGGTTTCTGTAAAAGCTAGCCGCACGTCCCCAGCTCCGAATGACGCGTTTTTCGCGCCGTTGGTCTGTCGTGGTCCAGTCGATATTTACTGTTATCTTTTCAACTGTGCAAATACGTCTGTCGATCACCTGCCACTCTGCTGTCGACTTTGACTTGAGCCATTTCCTAACGCACAATTCAACACCGTTGTCGATTCCGTCGTCCGAAAATGCTTGTAATCGTAAAATCGGATATTCGCGTTTTCACTCAGCAAGAGTGAGCAGTCGGGAATATTCCGGCCACCGGTTCTACTCGAAATCCGGGTTTTGAACTCCTCCAATTCCGATGTCCCGTAGACTTTCGCAATACTCGGATGTAGCGGGTTTAAATAATAATGAGCTTCGATCTGTTGGCTATTTAGAAACTCCACCAGCGATTTAAACTCGTCGAATCGCGTCATTATCCAAGGCGAAACAGACTTGGGCCCCCTACCCTGCTCGAATTGTCTTTTGACGAATTCAGTTTCGTTTCTCTGTATTTCAGTGTCGTACCGGACCAACTGATACCGGCCGGTATGGTCTATATCGTATCTAACGGAAATGGTGTGGTTTAAGGCGTCGAACAGATACCCTATCCCATCGCCAAGGCTGGGTTCGAACAGGTAATTCAAATAGAATTTCCAGCCCGATTCGCCGGTCACGATCGGATGCAATCGATTGGCTGGGCCGTCGTTTACCGGGTCGGAAAAGGCGAACGGCTCCAATCCGTAGACGATGTGCTTAAGCGGCAGTCCTTGCGCGATCAGCGCTTTTAACGTGGCTAGGATCTCACCCGGCCGACCCGCCAAGAATGCCAGGTTGTAACACCGGCCTTCAGGGAAATACTGCGCCAAGAGCCGTGGGTCGAGCAAGCCCATCACCGATGACCCGACCAGAAGGCAATCAATCGGCTGCTCCGGGTACGGCGCCGATATCTGATTCAACAGATGGCTCACTTTGCGGTAACGTTCGTTGGTCGCCGGCGACGTATAAGGTTCGCCGATACCTTGGTCGACATCGAACACTTGGTAGGGATTCACCAGCCAGTTCCACACCGGCATCGCCCCGCCAATCAACACGCTCACGGCCAAAGCGGCACACCAGAAATGGCCGAAATTAGAACGACCAGTAGATGAAGCTTTCATGGGCCGCCGATAGCCAGGTGCCGGCGAAGAATAAACCGGCAAACGTCGCGAGTGCCTTCAGATCCGGGGTAAAAGTGTCGAGTTGTGCTTGCGCATTACGGTAGCGCAGACAAATGGCCAGTAGGAAGCCGATGGCGAGCAGGTCCAGGCCGTTGACCAGCCCCGATATCGGAACCGTCTCGGACCCGAACCAGCCGGCGAGCATGACCGGCACCGATATCCCGTTGAGTCCCAACATCGCCAGCCAGATCTGTAGTGCCTGGTCAATACTCGCCGCCCGGAATAGCACCCAGGCGAAAAACACTCCAAGCAAGGTCAAGGTTCGAGCCAGATAACCCGGCATCGTATAACCCGTCTTGGTCCATAGCCGATAAAGCGCGATCATGGCGCCGTGCATCGCTCCCCAGGCGACGAAGGTCCAGGCGGCACCGTGCCATAAGCCGCCTAGTAGCATTGTGATGGCCGCGGCCCACAATCCACGATAAAAGCCTTGCCGGTTACCGCCTAACGGGATGTACAGATAGTCGCGCAGAAACCGCGAGAGCGTGATATGCCAGCGCTTCCAGAAGTCGGCGATCGTACCGGCTTGATACGGCGAAGCGAAGTTTTGCGGGAGCACGAGTCCGAACATCAATCCGACGCCGCTGGCCATGTCGCAGTAGCCCGAGAAGTCGAAGTAGATTTGCAAGCCATACCCCGCGGCCGCTACCCAGGCCTCGCACACGGTGAGTCGATCGCTGAGCTCAAACAAGGGATCCACCACGGCCGCCAGGCGATCGGCGATCACGGTCTTTTTGCACAGTCCCGCCACAAACAGGAACAAGCCTTTGGTCATGCGTTCCGGATCGAAGCGAATGCCTTGCCGGAGCTGCGGCATGATGTCGGAATAATGCAGGATCGGGCCGGCAATCAGATGCGGGAAAAACGAAATGGAAAACGCAAAACGGCCAAGATCGAAATCGTCGACCCGGCCTTTGGCACAATCGACTAAATAGGCAATCGCCTGAAAGGTAAAAAATGAGATTCCGAGCGGCAGGATCACCCGCAGCAATGGCCATTGGCTGCCAGTCAGCGCGTTGCTTGTCTCGATCAGAAAATCGGCGTATTTGAAGTAGGCCAGAAGCCCCAGGTTGTACACAACGCCCAAGACTAACCTGATTTTGGAGTGAGTGACGGCAATCCGTTTGCCCCAATAGAAATTCAGTAAGGCGTTGACGACCAAGAGCAAGGCGTACTCGGCGCTCCATGCTGCATAGAACAGCACCGAGCAGCCGACGATGAACCATTGCGCGATCTCTCCGTAGTGTCGCGACATGAGCCACCACCACAACAGCAAGGTCGCCGGCAGAAACAGGTACATGAATTCAGGGGCAGTAAACAGCATGCCGACGTCTCCTCTGTTATTCCGTGCCGTCCGACGCAGACTTGGCCATTGCCGCCAGTGCGGCTAGCGTGTCGGGGTGATGCTCCAATGTGCTGGCTGTGGGGTCCACGACCTTGTTTGTCGGATCCAGCAACACGGTCATTCCCATGACGACGCGGAACAAGGACGCGCTGCGTGCCAAGCGAATCAGGTATTCGCACACACGCCGGCAATTCTCACTGTCATCAACAGAAAAGGGTTCGGTGTCGTCTTCACCGCCTTGCGGCTTGGCGATCTTCTCGGGCATGGTGCCGCCGTGTCGGCTGCTGATGGCCTCCAGCGCGTACGCCAGTTCAAGGGCCATGTCTAGGTCTGCCGGATTCGCTTTCGCCATCGCCATCTTCATCTTGCATCCTCGGTACGTCTAAATTCCCAAGGCGCAATAGGATTTGGATCTTGCCATAACCCGAGGTGACTAGCTTGAGCGGTGCGCTCGGCTTGAAGAAATACCGGATCATTGCTGTATTGCCGATACACCCAGGCCAAGCCCTTGGCTACTTGTGCCAAGTTAACGTCCTGACCGCCCACGTCGACGTGGCCAATAAGGCGGCCGTAGCGGTCTTGCTGGGTATATTCGACCGTAACTCGGCGGCGGTAGGTGGTGTCGGATAGTCCGTGTTTGGCGGCCTGACCATAGGCTTGACTGAGTTCAGGCGCATCGATCTTGGCCAAGCGCACTTTTAAGGTCTGCCGGTCGTCGGTGAGCAAGGTCAGCGTGTCGCCGTCGTGCACGCCTATCACGACACCAAGCAGTCTCTGTGCCTGAGCGGTACCTGCTAGAAGAAACAGACTTAACAGGACTACTAAGCGGCCGGTCTGTCCGGATGGATTCATACAGGTTCTCCTGGCTATACTCGTTTCTGGGTGTGAGCAAAATAGACGTTCATCGCAAAGGCGATGCCGACACAGGCCATCGGCATCGCCTGCGGCGGGATCGGAAATGGGAAGGTCAAGCCGAGCAGCAGCAAGTAGATAATGCCGATGACGGTGTAGAAGCTATACCGGTGCGCCAACGGGCTGGAATAATCGAAGTTGGATTGCTTGATTTTGCGTTGCACCAAGCCGTCCACCGCACTGGGTATGGCGACGGCGATTAAAAACGGCCACCAGGACAACAGTAAGAAAAAACGCCGCAACGATTGGTAAAACGTCCCGAATAGCACGTCCAATTTGCTTTGGACCAGGGGGAAATAATCGGTCTGCCCGAAATGTTCAAACCCGACCGATTTCTCGCGCTCGGCAACGGTAGGGATGAAAAAATGGTACACGTTACGTTGAATGCCGGTTTCCACCAGCAGGGCGTTGAATACCGCATTGGCTTCATCCCGAATCCGCCGATCGTTGTCAGCGCCCAGATATTCGATGATCATCCGGTCTTCGGCATCTTGCATATTGGTTAACCATTGGTCAGACACCAATACCGCAATCAAAAATACTTCGGCCGCCCACAAGATCAAGGTGACAATGAGGCTCTTGGTCATAATTACGCCGCTGCTCGCTGGATCAAGGCGACAACCCTGGGGTTGGTCACCAAAGCCTCAATCGATACGTCCATTACATACCTGTGGAGCAAAAAGCGCTGAATCGATTCGACCGTCCGGAGCAGACGATATGCATCGTCCGTATGATGCTGCCTGGATGCCTGCGCGTAAGCGATCAGTACCTGAGACATCAATTGCGTGATCACGTCCTCCAACTGATCTGCCTTATGGTGATGATCGGTCATGATCTTGATCGCCGCTTGGAGAATGTCGATCGCAACCGGCCAATCCAATTCCAGTATTTGCAAATCTCGATTCTCGGTTGGGTTTAATTTGCGCCATCGATTCAGCATGATTTCTTCCGCGGTTTGTTTTGGTTTACGCATTTTTTTGCGAGGCATGGGTTTTTTCCTTGTCCAGGTCAGAGATCAGTATTGGCAGACGGCCCTTGACGATGCGGCCGCCAGACAATTTGGCGATGTAATGTAGATCAGGCAATTGGCCTAATAACTGCGGGGCGAATAAGTCGCCCTCTTCCTCCATTAATCGCTCGCCGATATTTCCGGAAAATACCGCTGGATTCGCTGAATGGGTAGAAACTCCCTGGGTTCTCATGATGTACTTCAATCGGGTTTTGGGCAGGTTGTCGGTGATATAGGTCTGGGTCTCGGCGTCCATCACCCGGAGCGCGATCAAGTTGTTGAGGTTGGCCAGTATTTGTCTGGCCTTGGCTTCGGAACCCAGTCGGGCCGAAAAGTCCGCAAAGGTTTGGGTGGCAATAAACAACCGGAATTGGGCGCCGCGGCCTTTGTTCAAGAGCTGGATGCACGGGTCGTTAATCACTTCGGCCGCTTCGTCGACAAAAATATTGACCGGCCGGTTATCGACGCCGTGGTTGTACCGGTCGCCGGCGACAGCCGCCAGATCGGCCAACAGAATGGAGCCGATAGCACTGCCGACCATGCTGTCCGATAAGGAATCCAGACCGATGTATGCGACTTTAGCGCCTTTAATGATTTCGGCCGCGTCGGTAATTGCACGTGTATCGTTCGAGTCGCTTTGGTCCGGCGATAACAATGCGCCCAAGCTGCCGGAGGTCAGCATATTCATCAGCGGCAATAAGGAGGCGATCATTTTGCTGAAATGCGTACGGTCGTGTTCGAACATGGAAATCAGCCCCTCCAGATCGGTGTTCTGCCGTTCCTGCTGGACCCGCTCCCGGTAAAATTTGACCAGCAACTGCGCAGTTTTATCGTTCAGATCCATTCTTTTAATTCCGATACTACTGCGCCAATTGAAATGGAGCACCTTGTCGAAATAACGCACCAAGGCTTTAATCACCAACGGCACCGGGCCGCCTTCCAGGTAAGTCCGTAGCTTCACCAGGGACGGTTGCTCTTCGGCCGCAAACAGGCCTTGGACGATGTTATCCAAGGCTTTTTGCCCAAAGGCCTTGAACGGATCCGAACCGGATTCACCAGGACTGACCGCGGCAATCCGGCTGGCCAACTCGGACGAGCGGTTGAAATTCTTTAACGGATCGATACGGACGCTTTCGTCCGGAAAAGCCGGGTGGAAATAGACAAACCGGTCCGGGTTCCGCGAAAGTCGGCACGCGCGTTCGGCGCACCATTTCAGATCTTTGTCGCCTTTGGGATCGATGATAATCACGGCTTCGTTGCGCAGCACCGCCTGTGTCACCAAGATGTCGAACAAGCGGGTCTTTCCGGCACCAGTGGTACCAACGATCAAGGTGTGGCCGGCACTGTGCGAGATCGCTTGCCGAATGTAATCCTCGGTTAACCCTAACCCATGGATCCATGTCGCCCCCATCCGATCATGATTGACCGGGATTAACCCGGTTAAATCGCGCTTTTGGATGTCGTAAGCCAATTGGGCGTGCTTTTGGTTCCACTCGAATCCCCAGCCCAACCACCATTGATCCGGGTGGCGCCGAACAATACCGGCCAGACTGGCGACATTGAACCGCTGAAATTTGAAGTAATTGAGCCGGTGTTTTCGATACCAAACCCCGGCCGATGCCGGCACGCGCTTGACCGCCATGAAGACGCACGCCACCATAAGACCTGTAAAAGGCTCGCTCGGTAATCCCGAAAACCGATACATCAAATACGCTACAAGACCAAACGCGATCCAGACCACAATGGCCGTAATTTCGTAATTGGGCCGCCAGGGTAATTGATAGTCGTATTCGTCTTTCATTACTTTTTAACGATGAATTTTTTATTGGTGTTATCGATCGAAATATCCGGTCGGTCGAAGGCATATCGCAATAACTGTTTCATTTCGAATAACTGCTGTTCCTCGATATAACCTCTCAGTAACACCATATCCACGATCAAGCTATCATCCGTTTGATCGACTGCAAGCGGCAGTTCGAAGGCTTTAATCGTTTGTATAAGTTGCTCAATCTCATGGTTCGCATTGCGTTGCGCTGTATGCGCTCCCTGGGGTTGTCCGTGACTTGGTGTTGGGCGGTTAGTACCCGGATGGGTGGCGATGATTTGAGGCGGTGTTGGGGGAACCGGCGGCGTTTCCGCGTTTTGGATCAATACCGTTAGGTATCGGCTGGTTTCTTTGTTCAGCAGTACGCCCTTGACGCCGCCCAGTTCGGTAACCTTGACCATGGGTTTGCGCGGATCGACTTCGATCATGCCGGCGGCGTCTATTGTCGTGATGATATTGATGGGTTTTTGGTTCAATGCCGCTGCAATATTCTGATGCAACATCAAGACGCGGCCATTCGGTTGTATTTGAAAATATTCCGCGGATATCGGGTCAAGACTTTGCATCAACAAGGCGCCGGCCGCGTGCTGTGAGGCCAACCACTGTCTGGCGGCTTGGGTTTCCGCGGGATTATTGGCCTTGCTATTGTCCTCTACGTTCGGGGCAGGACTAGCCGCACTCGGTTGGGAATGATTTGTTGGCGCCGAGGGCGGCGTTGCTGGTTGAGCCTTTATCGATGTCTCTATTTCCACGACGCCTCCAGACGGTATATCCGGTTCAGATTCCGGGTTCGCCTGCTCCGCGTCGGTTGAATTCGCGCTATCGTGATTTGTTGGGGTTACGGCCGCTTCACCATCCTGTGCTACCGCATCGGATTGACCGTCGGTCTCGGTCTCGATGTGAATCACATGTCCGTCGACGATCAAAGGCAGTGCGTCGGTATACACGTTCATCGGATCCGCCAACTTGAGCACCCTAAGCGGCCGGTCCATGCTGCCAGGCTTAATATTCCAGTAGCGCCTGACGGTTTGCGGATTCAAGCGATATGGGACGGCAAGCTGGCGATCGATCAGAATATCGGCTAGCGTATCCGGGTGTTTTGGTATTCCAGGAATATTGCTTTTCGTGATCAAACGGCTAACATCTTCGGCCGCTTCATTCCACAGGATAAAGGTGCCTTCTTTTAGACGCCAAACCACCGCCCCTTTGGCATTATCGGTCCACGTTCCCTTTTTAATCTGTTGCCGCATGGCGTCTAATATGAACCATTCGATCGGTGCGCCTATCGACGGGTCAATGGGTATGCAGTTATTTTTAAGGTCTTTCTCTACGCTGAGGTAGTCGGCATCCATTACCAGTGAGTACATCTTTGAGTTGTGTGAGGTGCCGGCAATTGTGAGCAGCATTTCTTTGTAGATAGCCGGCCCGTATTCGTTTAAATACTCCTGAACTTCGGGTGTGATGACCTTATTGATTAAAGTCGGTGAAACAATTTCATGGTCGCCATTCCGGTTGACTCGCCAACTCAGATAATACCGTTGGATTTTGCGCTTCCTCGCCCAGGTTTCAATATCGTCCCCCACTATATTGCAGGTATGAGCGCCATCCTCGGATTTAATTTCAACGTCGGTGACCGGCTTGCCTAAATCATGCAACATACCGGCAATGAATATCGCCAATCGCCAGCGTGGCGTCAGTTGTTTTCGTCTACCTGGGTTTTCATCCATGCCGTACAGCACGCCATGGGATTTATAAACAGCTTCAAAACCGACCTCTAGGCCATGACGGAATAACCCGCCGGCGCCCCGGTGGTGATGCTTTTCAGACGCAGGCAGCAAATGCACAAATCGCGCATAATTGAATATTAAGGGGTATACACGCCCTTGATATTCCTGGTCGGTGACACCTAAATAGTGTTTGATTTTTTTAATTAATTCTTCTTGTGACTCTAGGATTTTAATTGCGGGGATCACCGGCAGCCCTTTGGCGAATGGTGGATATCGAGGCACCTCTTCATCCGGCTCGGCAATCCGCAATATCGTATTGAGCAATTTCGCTAACATCGCCGATAAACCCGTTTATTTCTTCAAGCTTTTTGGATTGCATGACTCTTTCAGTCTGGCCGGCATGGTGGTGGTGCGAATAATCTCGTGATCGCGATCGGTCATGTCCAGCTTATGCCGGCAGTATTTCCGCCAGGCTCTTTCGATTTCGTCGCCACTCGGCTGAAATCCGGGTTGCGCTAAGGCTGCGTCCGCTTCGGCCAATGGCAGAGTTACGAATCCACTCGCATCTGCCAAGGTACCGGCTGCGGCATGCGGTTTACGGGTGACCACATGCTCCACGGACGATTGCCGTACCGCCGCCCCGCCAGTTTCGGAGGCAAAGGCATCCATTCCAAGCTGCCAGTTGTGGCGAGGTCCGGCGTCGGTTATCGATGTGATGACTTGCTGAGAAGTTGCTGGATCGATCAGCGCCTGGGCGCAACCGGCCATAAAAGGTAAAAGTAAGAATATGGATGTCCGCATTGGCCTGTCCTCTGGTTAGGGTCAGGTCAGCATATCGCATTCCGAATTTTGAACCCGCTGGCTAGATGCATCTGTAATGCACTTTGCCAGCGGGTCTTCCCGTCACTTGTTGGATCGCGCGCGCAATTACTGTTGCGGTCTACCCCGCCACCATAAGTCAACGGGCTATTCAAATTTTCAATTGACCCAAGCCTCTGCCACATTATATTTTTCCACCTGCTTGCCCCATTTTATAAATATGGGTCTTCATGGTGGAAAACTATAATGGTGCAACTCGATATTTATGATCGATTTTGCGATGGTTCTGCCTTGAAAACACCAGAGATTATTGGAGCGAGAACAATATCATTTCTTGCTTAGTGATTGATATATCGATGGATTTATTAATGGTGCACGCTTGTGAACAAATTAATGTGGCAGCGCAGTTGATTAATTATTGCGTTTTGCGCGTCGAATTTTTACGTCGTTCCTTTTCAATTCAATAGGTTCGCGGCGATGCCACATTGTATTTTTTCCACTACGCAATGACGTTAAACAGAGCCGCCTAACAAGCCCTATCTGAGCAATGGGTACTACGTCATTCTGATATCGGCAGTCGTTTGCACGAATATCTCGTTTCATGGGATGCGCTTTGCTAATGCCTAGCGTCAACCGGCCGACGGACTCAAGGTAACTGTAATGCCCTTTCTTCCTATCGAAAGATTAATAAACCTTTGAATCAACAGAATACAGCCCTTACAACGACTCATTTCGCCTGTATGTCGACAAATGATCGACTGAGTTCGCTATTTTCATAATTCACATGCTGTCGAGGCAACTTGTCGATCATTCGTTGCTCACCAGTCTACTCGCTGAACCAGGAAGATTTGACAATCTAGGCATTCCGATCAAAAACAGCCACATGATCCTGTCGAAAACCCTCCACGATTTTCAAGATGAGTACACCGATAGCAGATCTCAGCTTTTGGAAGTGACGAATTAACACAACCGACCCATTTTACCTGTCGCATTTCTCTAAGCCGGTGAGCCGGCCAAGTCTAGATTTTGCAACGGAAGGGCTCAAAGCAGCCCCTGGGGAACTCACACAACCGGCCAAAACCCGCCGCTCGGAGTAGCTATCCAATTTTAATAATTAAGGCATCATGTAACCCAATCGGCTGTCCGGTATTCGGCTAGCAAAATGACATTATCAATGCCCCATCACCTGGAGCCAATCCGTTGTTCAGCCGTTTTAGGCCGCCAGCTCTCAATGCGAGCCGAGTCGGTTGTCAGCCAACTACTCAGCCGCTAAAAGGGGCAGACCCGAGATGGAATCCGGGTCATCCGTTTGCTTTCGGGTTTACCTTTACTCCCACTACGATTCATATAGAGCCCATTTCACTTTGCCTCCCGTGGGCTAACTTGAGACGTTGACACAAAAAACTCGATGATATCCTGAGTACGCTCGGGCCAATGTGAATGGATTTGATCACCTTCACAGTACAACGTTTTTACGCCCCCGGCACACCCTGAATAAGAGGAGCAACCATTTGCGATTTTGTCCGGAATAGGATCACATTTATTACAAGCCGCCCACCAACCCACCGCTTGCTGACCATAACCAGGGAACAGGCGATCCTTACTGCTGTGCATAACCATAACCGGCAAGGGTTCAGGGCATCTGCGGTCGCGTAAATCATCATATGCAACCCCTGCTGCGCTCGGCGCAATTGCACGTGGGATGTGTCGTGTGCCAGTCATAAACGCTAATGCCATCGCCGAAGTTCCTCCATCGGAATGCCCGGTAACATAGACTTGTTTTTCATCAATACACCACTTTTTGGCCATTAAACTGGGAATGGTGCCTAATTCTACGGTAGTGCTGGGCGATAATTCCGGATGATCCGCATAGGCCACGATGAAACCGGCTTGGGTGGCAGGAAAAGTGAACCCAGTTGTTTTTTCGGTTTTAGCCCGATTCGATCCCGCCGGAGAAAATACCAGTAATAGTGGGTGGGCAACGGATGCATCATAATTGGCTGGTGTGCGGACATTGTATTTGATGCCATGTTCGGTTTCTTCACCATAAGTCTCTCCAGCGTCTCCACTGAGTTGACCAGCTTTGCAAAGACGTTGCAGCATCTCAGGTCGATACACAGCCTGCCCCAATTCTACTGATTCGCCGCTATGATCCATCAAAAGCATGACAACCATTGCTAATATCGGTAAACCGAATAGCACTTTCTGCCAAGAATTGGTTCTTAAAAGATAAACCTTTAATTGAGCCATATTCATAGTCATATTCCCCCTAAGTACGTTTGACTCGCCTGTACCATTCCGGCGAGTGATTGGGCGCTTCCTTATTCGCTAACTTCATTACAATATAAGCCAGCAACAACAAGCTTCCGATTATCACAATATGCAGCATATAGCTTTTTCCGGGAACCGATTCCAGGCCAACAGAGAATGGAATATGAGTATCAAGACGCTTATCCTTGTCGACAATAGCGATGTGTGCCAAATAATTACCAGCGCCATATTGACTAAAATCGACCATACTATCGAAAGTACCGTTTTTAACTTTTTTCGGCTGCTGATAAAAAACCCTTTGCCCTTCAGGTTCTTTGGTGATTTCGAATTCCACGCTGACATTGCGCAGACTTTTACCTTCGTAGTCGAACACCAAATTAGTTGGGCCGATTTCGGGAATGATGCTGCAATATTCCCGATCCCCTGACAGAGTCGGGGTATAGGCCGTGAAATGGACTCGTTCAAAACCAACCCTCGTAACGCAAGCATCGGCCTCGTCAGGCGCACCTCGATGCGCTTGGGCAATAGTTGGCATTAATCCGACCCAAAAGACAACAGGCAGCAGACCCAGCCACCTAATGCGCTTATAAGCCACCTTTTTTAGTTTGTTGATTGAGTTAGACATTGATTTGCCTCCACTGTGATTATGTTAAATCCGATGGTCGGATTAGAAATCAAAGGTTTCCACCTCGGAGATCAGAAACAACGGCTCACCACCGCTAGAAATCTCAACGGCATGCTGAGCTGTTTCTTGACCGCCTGGTGAATTCAGACAAGCCTTTAATTCGGCGAGGGATGGAAAATAAACCTCGGCAATCCGATGAAACTGCGCTGCAGATTTGTCTGCATTGGAAAGAATCAATGAGGCGACAAATCGTGTTTTGCCGACCAACTTTTCCACAGCCATCGGCACATGCTCATCAGCATATCGACGTTCAAACGTATTTAAATCTGTTGGCGTAGGGTACATTACGATTAATTTTGCGGCTTTCATAGGAATTTTGAATATTTATGTGACTGGGTGACTATATTAAATAATGAGTTATGGCAACTGTAAAATACATATTTTCTATGGGAAAATAGGTTTTTCCTATTTTAAAAGGAGCAAACTGTGGAAATGCAACAAATTCGCTATTTTCTGGCCGTCTGCGATAACGGTTCGTTCACTCGCGCTGCACAAGCAACCTATGTGGCCCAACCCTCGCTGACGCAAGCAATTAAGAAATTGGAAGATGAACTTGGCGGTGAGCTATTTAGCCGAGATCGTAGCGGATGTCGGTTGACTGCTTTAGGACGTTTGATCGAACCTTCGATACGCGAAATAGTGCGCAAGACGCAAGCTGTCAAAGCAGAGGCTGCGCGTTTCAGCCGCTTAAATACTGTGCCACTTCGCATCGGAGTGATGACGACAATTGCCGCACACCATTTAAGTCCATTCTTCGCTAACTTTCAGCAAGAACGCCCACATGTAGAACTGGAATTAGTCGTCGACAGTGAATGCAATCTATTGAATCAACTTGATGAAGATGGCTTGGATTTAGTTATCAGCGCACCAACATCCTTACCGGCAGGGCATTACCAGTCTTTAAAGCTTTACGAAGAACGCTATGTCGTTGTCTTCAACGAAAAACACCGTTTCAATCAAATGCAACACATTGATTTAGCAACCATACAAACTGAACCTTACTTGGATCGCCTGAACTGTGAATTGCGTGAAACACTGAGGAGTGTGTGCCAGGGTCGGCAGGTCAATCTTTATGCTGCCTATAGAAGTAATAGCGAAGAGTGGATACTGAGTATGGTACGCGCCGGCATCGGTGTTGCGCTAATGCCGGAATTCACCATCACCAAAAATGCAGATAAGATTCGAGTTCGTTATCTGTCAGACCCAGAAATTCGTCGCACAATCTGCGCTATATTCCCACTCTCATCGGCCGCAAAACCCGAAGTGGCAGAAGTATTGAAAAGTCTGCGGATGAGTTTTTAAAAAGTCACAAGTTAGCTCAATTAGAAATGGGCAATTTGCAGTTTCGCACCAACGGCTGCTTTGTAGCCCTCCAGTTTGCAAAATCTGGCTTTGGCTGACTGGCCGGTTTGGAGAAGCGTGACAGGCCGTTTTGGGTCGACAGGCGACCGCCCACTCTTCACACACATCGCCTGAAAGCTGTCATTAAATTTCGATTTCTGTTTGCGGGCAGTCGCCACTGTGTCCAACCCACCCTAGCTGCCGGTCGCGCTTTTCCAAAGTTGACGGTCAACCAAAATCGGTTTCTACAGGCTAGAAGTCTACAAAGCAGCCTTTGACGGCCCAATCCAATCGGCCGAAAGGATTTATTCGCAATTGTTCAATTTACGGTAAGCAATCTAGCGGATGAGGTACCAACCGCTCAATCCTTAAACGATCATTCGCAACCCGGCAAAGTGATTATTTCCTGCTTGATTGCATTGACGATCAGACCGTCTGTTACACCAATTGGAAAATCGACACCGATGGGCTGATTCGCCTGGCTATCCCATCCGCAGCTTTCAAAGCGACCATTCGATTTATTAAACGATTGCGTCAAACTGACTTTGGACTTAGTTAAATTAGCCACGTCGTAACAGCTAAAACCTGCTGGCGCCAGAGGATGTCCGACGTAATTGGGCCCGGGATTGACAAACCACACCGGACATGTTTTTTCGCCGTCGAACTGCAAGGTTTTCTGTTGCAACATCTGTATCGCCAATGCATCACCGGCCTTGATGGCAAAGTCGCCAGCACTCGCGTAACTGCATTGCTCGACCTTCTGGCTGGCTGTATTGAAGCGGCTGATATTTGCCACCACCGTTGCATCGCCCAAACTGTTCAACAACCCGAGACAGGTTTGATGTTGAGCTGCGACTTGTACCGGATAAGTAAAAATGTTGAATCCAGCTTCAAAAGACACCTCGTAATTGGCAGTTGCCACCGGCGCGTCGATAACAGTAATTTTGGCCGTACGCTGCGCTTTCAGCGCGCCGTCCGATGCGGTAAAGGTAATGTAATACACACCTGCCTGATCATGGTTTGGCGTCCAACTGAATAAACCAACGCCATCGCCGCGATCCGCGAACACAGCACCGGCGGGCAATTGCGCCACCGTCAAAACCGGCACCGTACCGTCAGCATCGCTTGCCTCAACGATAAAGCCCACCGATTTGCCTTCGCTGACCGTTTTATCCGCAATAAATTGCAATACCGGCGCATGCGGTACCACCGGGAAATCATCCATCGTCAAATTATAGTGTCCACCACCATTCTGGTCGAACACGTTGATGAAGTAATTCCAGCCGTGGTTAGCAGCGCGGGTTTTGGAGAGCCACACGTTGGCCTTGTTTAAAGCCTTGCCATCCGCCCGCAGTAAACGCGTCACGTCTTTCTTGCCGGCCTGGGGATCCGGAATCCGCGCGTAAAAGAACCCGGCCGTCACCGGCAGATTCAACTGGTAACTGACCGAGCCGCCCTGCTGTCCGCTGACGGCAATACTGGCAAATGCCGATTGATCAGTCACCTGGGTATCGACACCATTCGATTCATAGACTCGCAAAGTGCTACCGTCGCTCGCCAGAAAATCCTTGATTGCATCGCGCCCCGGCAAATCGACAAGCACGTCGCGCAGAAGTTGATGGGTATTGACCGCCGTCATCAACGAGGTCAACTCGCCTCCCAATTCGTCGGCATGCGAATAGTCAGCCGTAAACTCGATGAATTTGCCGGACAACGTCGTCTCCATTTGCCAGCGGCCCATTTTGGCCGAATTCGCGGCAATGTCGCCGAAATCCAGCAATAAACTGGGCGCGACCGCCGCATCGTTAACAAAGCCGCCATTGATGCGAAAATTTATCAACAAACCTAGCTCGTTCTCGACGATGCGCGGCTGCGCGGAATTGATTTTCAAGGCCGGCGCCATGCTCCGGCCTTTGTTGCTGACACGGACGCCCAAGGTAAACGGCTCCGGCGGTTCGATACTAGGGGTGAAGGCATCGTCCCCAAACACGTCGGAAGGTAAAAAGTAATCCAATGTCAACTGCGGCATCGGCTTGACGTAGATAAAATCAGGCGTAATTTCGGTGGTTTTGGCTTCACCGTTCAGCGTGTATTGCAAGGTGGCACCGACAAAATACAACTTGCCGCCCGCCAGTTGTCCGGCGGCACCGGGGGCCGGAATGATCAACCAATGGATATCTGCGGACGATGCCGGCGCGACCACGCCGGTCCCGGTCACATTTTCGATACCGCTCAAACTGTCTTGACGGATGAAAAACTTGGCTTGGGTGTTATCCGGGTCAAAACTGCCGATTACCGGATTGCCGTCTTCATCGGCAAATTTCACATCCACCCGCACGTTTTCCACCGGGAAACCTTGGACGCCGTTGTTGATCCGCATGTGCGCATCGAAAGCCTGGCGTTCCAGCGTTAATTCCTGTTTGATTTCGATACTTACTTTGGCGCAAAACGTGTCCTCGGCCGCCGCGACGCCTGAAACTGCCAACCAAAACAGCACAAATATCCAGAACACGGCTCGATAGTTCTCAAGGTTAGCGGTGCGACTCATCTCAGGTATTCCTTCTCGGTTCAAAGCAGGCGAACGGGGCAGACAAACATCTATTCCATATCCACTTCCAAACCCTCGCCGTTAAATTGATAACGAGAGAATTTGAAAGTCGCATCCGGTCGGTTATCGACCAACCGCATCGCCACATAACTACTGTAGCGGCCATCGTAATTGCTTTTTTGCGGATCGGCGATTCGCCAAATGCCGCCGTCATCGAATTCGGCCCATTCGTGGTAAGCCGCAGCCTGCAATAAGCCGTTGTCATCCAGCACATAGCCGGCCACCGCACGAGCCGGCACCGAATTGGCTCTTGCCAACGCGGTAAATAAATAGGCGTTCTCGGTGCAGTCGCCCTGGCGTTGCTGCAAAGCATACAGAGCCCCCCGCTCGTCCCGAACGTAACCTATGTCGCGCACGTTATTCACCACCCAGTCATAGATGCCACGCAACGTTTGCGCCGGTTCGCCAGCCAACAGGTTGGCGGCGGCCGCTTGGACGGCCGGGTGATCGCTTTCGATCAACGGCTCAGGTTGCAAATACCGATCCGGTAAAAATCTCCAAAACTTATTCGGCTGGGAATTCATCCGTAATTGCGCGGTAACCCGGATCAATTTCACCCCGTAAGGCGGCATACGATCGAAGCCAAAACGCAACACCTGATTACCCAAATCATCGCTTTCCAATGTGTAAGGCTGCGACACCTCCACCCGTTCGCAGCAGGCTTGTGCCGCGGTCTGCCTGACCGGCAGATACGTGCGAAACTCGGCATGCTCCAAAACCCGATTCGAGGCATTTCGCAAAACAAAACTGTAACTTACCGTTTTACTGCTATCGTATTGCGGCGCCGTTACCAACTGCCAGCCATACCAAGCCGCACCCGACAACACCAAAGCGGCAAAAGCCGCTAACAAACGCTTTCTATGATTCATCGCCGCCTTCTACCGCATGTAACAATTTTTCCCTGTTTTTCGGCAGGCCGATTCCACACGGCCAATTGCCGTTGCAAATAGGTCCGATAGCCTTGTTTGCCGCCTTGCAGAAAATACAGCGGGGGTAGCCCTGCTTTATCGGCAATTCGGCGGAACCGATCGTAGTCGAGGCCGGCATCGGTCATCAGTAAAATCCGCGCTGCCGCAACTTGGTGTTCTCCCGGCCCGGCAACGGCTTGCCGCAACAAGCGGCGCAAATCGTCATCGGATTTTTTATCCGGCGCCTGCCGGGAAAAATCCAGGAGTTTGATGTCGCTGAATTCGCGCTCGGCATAGAACTGCGCCGGGCTGACCTGGTCCAGCGTGGCATGGATTAACGAATCGCCGCTCACAACCCCGCCCGCATGGCGCCATGCGTTCAAGCCGCCAGCCAACACCCGGACGTTATTAAAGCCCGCCGCTTGCAATTGCCCGAGCAAATCCAGGTTGCGGGCCGCGGCAAAGCCGTTGTCGAACAGCAGCAGCGCCTTATTCCGCAAAAACATCTTACCCGCTAAATCTCTGGCGGGAATATGGATACTATTAGGTATCGTCGCACCTGCGTCTGGTTTGTCTTCGCGAATATCCACCCAGAGCAAATCGGCCGATGCCGGCAAACTTTTGACTTGCTCGGCACTAACAAAAGCCGGATTTTCCAGCCTGACGGTTCCCGGCTTAAAACGGCCTTGGTCCAAATCCTCCAAGGCCGGCAATCCGAACTTTTCTAAGCTCTGCGGACGCACTTCAATTTCGGAACAGGATTCCGAAGTTGCGTGGGTCGCATGATACGAGCTCGCGGCCACAAAAGCCGGTAGGGCTAACAAAGATGTAATTAACCAAAACAGCCGTAGCCGTACTTTCACTATTCGCATTGAATATGGCTCGAATCTCTCAATTGCTTAATTACGATTTCAAATTCAACTAACAATTCTTTTGGCATTCGATCAACATGCCAAAAAATATTTAATTTAGGTTCGGAAATATTCATATTAATTAAATTGTTCGCAATCACCTATTTCAAAGTCGATGCCGCCCAGCCAATTTACAGGATAAACACCTTGCTTGAGATAACGGTGAAAACTTGAATAAGGCCAATCTATACCCTTTTTTTAACCTAGCCATGTTTCACCGGATTGAAATGTAAATAATCCATGTGATTTTCGTAATCCTGTTCGTCTCGAATACACTGTTCCCAGTAACGTCGTCGCCAGATTCCGCGTTCCCCTCTTTTGATTCGCACACTGGAACGTCCTTCCTCAAAGGGGATGCTTTTGGAAAAATGGGTTTTAATCAATTTCCAACGGATGGAAAAATCGTCATTGCCGTCCGGCAAGGTGCAGGTAGTATGCATGTGTTCCGGCAACACAACCCATCCATCAATATACCCGCAGGGCACAAGTGAAAAGGCTTTTGCCGTTTGCATAAACGTATCGATTCCCTTAACAAGTCGATACGATCAACTAACAAGGTGTTCTTCCGTTCCAGCAAATTCACGGTAAAGAAATAACACCTGCCCGGCACCCGATAGCGGCGGTAGTTCGGCATCTGTTGCCATCTCCAACGTAGGGCGGAAAAGCGATAGCGCATTTATGCCCCATCGGTATTCTGCCATGTCACCGCCAACCAAAAATCATCCGTCGGCGACCGCAATAAATCCACACTAAATTTCAACATCACCGGCTCCGAAATGCCGGATTTCGCTCCGCTCATCCAACGTATCCCAGGTCATTTGTTCCGTCTTACGGGTTACTGATTCATTCCATCCGCAATGATCTGTTCAGCAGCACCCTGATCAAACCCAGTGGCAGCCCAAACGTAAGCTGCACCTAGGGCATAATCCCAACCCGTAACTTCCCCTATTTCTTGCCCTAGCTTTAAACCGCCCCAGCCGGCAGCAATATATGGATTGAAAATGCCTCCAACATCAAGTGAACTACCTAATAAATCATTTAAACTATCGCTAGTTCGACACCTATAAAACTTATCAAGATTGTCAAATAATCCCAAAACATCCATAGCATCACCAAATTTATTAAGCGCGCCTAAACCATGTGCCAATCGTTTTCCAGCCTTCACTGAATTTGGTGACATATATTGATTCCCATAATATTTTGGACTGTAGTATTTACCATTGATATGTCGCCACTTCCCATCCTTCAAAGGATCCCATAAATCAAGTCCAAGACCTAATCCATCCTTGATTGGACTTGAATTATTTCCAGAGCAATTACAATTATCCCCTGCTTCAGGACTTGAGTCGTTTTCATTCGGCAATGGTGGAATCCCAGCAACTCTATCAGCAATATCCAACATTGGGTCTCTATACTTTCTAGGAGCCATTCCTAAATGGTCTATGATATCAATAGGAGAATGGTCTGAATAACCATACAAATTTAAGCCCCCCAAGTGCCCTATAGGATCATTCTCAATATATCGCCCTAAAGTCGGGTTATACATTCTCTGGAAATTATTGTGCAGCCCCGTCTCCTGATCATAATACTGCCCCGGAAACCTTAAATTATTCCCCACCGCAGCCAGCGAAACATGCATATTGCCGAACGCTTCCTGCCGGGCGCTCCATACCACCAAACCATTACTGTCGACCAATTTCTGCGGCGTCATCAAATGGTCGTGCTGATACCAGTAATACTGGCCATTCACCCGTTGGAATAGGGGACCGGTAGTCCACAACGAATCCGGCTGATAGCCATAAGACTTAATCAGTCCACCCTGCCCATTAAACTCCCCAACCAGACCTTCCTCGGCATAGGCAAAATAAGTTCTGACGCCAGCCACATCCTTCCACAAACGCCGCCCAAACGGATCGTAGTAATACTCGGCTACCGCCGAGCCATCGGTCCGTTCGACACGAGTCAGACGGTTGGCAATATCATGCCGATAGACGCGCTGGCTACCCAACGCGGTTTTGGTTTGCAGATTGCCGTTGGCATCGTAGGCAAAGTTATTGCCCGGATAAGACAACAAGCGGTTGTTGGCATCGTACTGCCATTCACCGACGGTGTTGGCCGCGGTTTTACGGTTACCCAATGCATCGTAGGTATAGGCTTCGTCGGTCAGGGTCGGGTTGTCCACGCCGGACAAACGATCCAAGACATCGTATTGATAGGCATAGTCGCCGTGCTCGGTCAGTTTGCCGGTAATATTGCCGCCGGCCGAACGCTGGTACCGGTAATTCATTAAGGTATTTTGCAGCGGATCCTTGCTGTGAATTTGGTTCACCCGCTGCAAGGCGTCGTAGCTGTAATCGGTAGTGACGCCACCCGGCAATGTCATGCGGTTCGGGCTGTTCCAGGTGTAACCGTTGTAGGTCACGCGTTTGCCGTCCGGCAGTTCCAGCGCGATCAAACGGTTGGCTTCGTCGTACAGATAGCGATAGGTGACGCCGTCCGGACCGGTGAAACTTTCCTTCTGGCCGTTGGCGTAGTAGCTGTAGGCCGTGGTCAACGTAAAGCTGCCGTAATCGGTGGCGGTGGCGGTCAAGCGCCCCAAGGCATCGTAGCTGTAGGTGGCCGAGGTGGTGCCGTCGTCGTAACCGGTGAGTCGACCGAGCTTGTCGTAGCTGTAATGGATGGTTTTGACCGGCGTCTGACTCTGGCTGTCGGCAAAGTGCTTCTCGCTCAGCAAGCGGTTGGCGGGACTGTATTGATAACGAATCGCCTGGCCTTTGGCATCCAGCAGCGCGATGCGGTTACCGGCTGCATCGTATTGGTAGTGCGTGGTTTCGCCCATCGGCCGGATTTCGGCGGTGACTCTACCGTTACGGTCATACTCGAAGCGGGTCACGCCGCCGTTAGGATCGGTCAACGCAATCAGCTTGCCCAAATCGTTGTAGGCAAACCGGGTTACGCCGCCGGCCGGATCGGTGGTTTGCCGCAAGCGGTTTAACGCATCGTATTCATGGTAGGTGGTGCGGCCTTCTTGATCGGTTTCCGCAGTTACGTTACCGCTGGCGTCGTATTCGCGGCTGACGCTTTGTTGAGTATCGGCATCCAATTGATCGGTGTTACGCACCACACGTTGCAGGCGGTCGTAATACAGGCGGGTGCTGTATGTCGGGTAGTCGATTTGTACCGGCCTATCGGATCGAGCGAAAGAAGCGTTGGTTTCGTCGTAGCGATAGCGCGTTTCGTAAGATTCGACTTCGCTACCAACTTTAGTCGCCAGCAAACGCTGCTCGCCGTCGTATTGGTTTGCGACTTTGCGTCCCGCTTCATCGGTCACTTCGACCGGCAAACCGTCGCTGTTATACCCTATCGTCTTGAAAAAGCCGTGGGGATCCGTTGCCCGAACCAATTGATGCCGCTGGTTGTAGGTAAACTGGTAACGGTTATTTTCCGCGTCCACCACTGCAATCCGGTTGCCGGCAGCGTCGTATTCGACTTTCGAGACATTTCCTTCCGGATCGGTGCTAGATGTCAATCGACCGTTGGCATCGTATCCGAAAATCCAGACTTTACCTTCGGGGTCCTTCACTTTTACAGGCTGGCCGGTCACGTCGTAACTCAAAAACTGCGTTTTATGGCCTTCAGCGTCGATCACACTCACTATGTTGCCACGAGCGTCGTAACTAAAGTTCAGCTTGGCTTCAGCTGTATTCGCATCGGACAGCAGTTTGACTTCCGCCAGCTGTTGCTCAGCATCGTAGGCATATGCCTGCATACGTTCGTCAACGGTACCTGCCGCATCGACACGACGCTGCAGATTTCCGTTGGCATCGTATGCAAATTCGGTGACGATGCCACGGCGATCAATTTGACGTTTAACCTGATGATAGACGTTTTCGTATTCGAACTTGGCTTCGCTGCCATCGGGATAAACGATGCGAGTAATTTTGTCCCAGTCGTCGCGCGTTACCCGGGTGCTATTACCTTTTTCATCGGTGGTGATTTCGGTTCGGCCATCGGTGGTTACCGTTTTAATCATACGCCCGTTGACAGCCGCGCGTAATACATCACCGTCGTCGTTATACCAAACTTCGGTGACTTTGCCGGCGGCAGTCTTGATTTGAGCGTAGCGCTCTTTTGCCGCTTTGTCGTATCCGAACTCGAAGTAATGGGCACGACCGTCCTGATCGGTGACCGATGCAACATCGCCGTTGCGGCGATAACTAATATCAATAGTTTTGCCAACCGCATCGGTTTTGGCGACCAACCTTTGCATCTCGTCATACCGGTATTCCATGATGCCACCGGCAGGATCGGTCACCGCCGTCAGCAGATCGCCGCTGTATTGATAGGTGACGGTACGACCGGCGGCATCCTTGGCAGAGATCAAATGATTGTTCTGATCGAATGCGAATTCAAATACCGGATTTCCATCAGCGTCGAGCATAACCTCACGGCGTAGCAAGGTCGCAGTGGCGTCGTAGTAACGCATTTGCCTGAGCAGTTTGGCTTTATTGCCGGCAGCCAATGTTTTGCCATCGGCGTCATAGCGTTCCCAGTTGCCCTCTGCGTCTTCCCACACAAAATTTTGCTGGTCGCGGACAATGCGGAATTCGTGATTACGAAAAGCGGCATCCGAACCGAACGCAGTCGGACTATAAACCACGCCGCCGCGATTAATCGAGACGATCAAACCGGTATAGGCATCGCGGGTGAGTTGCAAGCGCGTGCGTTGATGCTCCCAGTGCCAGGTATGATCGAAATAGCGTCGCTCGACGACGGTGAAACCACCGCGAACCTTGACGCGCAGATCTTCGACCTCATCCTGGTATTCGCGCAATACAGCATGTACCGAGCTACCGGTTTTGGGTTCTACCAGCTGATCCTTGTCGCAAGGCTTTTTCGGCTCTTGTGGAGATCCTGCTGGCAAACACTGATCCGGCGCCAACGGATTTTCCGGCGGTCTGGATGCCGGTGGAGTCCCTGATCCACCCGGCGAAGCGGAGCCAACCGTGCCGCTACCGCCGGCACTGCCGCCAAAACCACCTCCACCACCGTAGCCGCCGCCACCGCCGAATCCTCCACCGCCGCCGCCAACACCGCCGTAAACCGGGGGTGCGCTGCATTGGCCGTAGGGGTAATACGCATAGTTTTGGATTGCATCACGGCGCCAAGTGCCGTTGACGCAGTGATAGGTGTAGGTCACGCCAATCGGCAGAGCCTTCATCTGACATCCGGCGCCGGAACCGCCGTCCTGACCCTGATCCAGCGTTTTCAGAGCTACGATCCGATATGGAACCGTTACGGTTTCCTTGGCTTCCAGACTGGTAGGCAACCCGCCCAGCAACTCGATTCTGAAGGCATCGTCCGTCGGCAAATTGAATTGCAAATCTTCGGCGCGGATCAGGCCGTGGTTGGTCAAGGTAAATTCGCCGTAATACACCTCGCCGGCTTTCATTTTCGGCAGGTTGATCGCCCCCGGCTCCATCACCACTACCGGCGCCGGCACGTCGGTTTCGTAGGTGGCATTCAGCGTGATCTCGTACCGGTCCTGCAGCGGCACCTCGGTGACGCTCCATTCCACGCTGACCAAATCGTAATCCAGAAACACTTCCTGAACCTGAGTCAGACCGGGTTTGACGGTCAAACGGCCGATGACTTCCTGGTGGTTGGCGGCCGTGGCTTTAAATTTGTAACGGCCCGCCGGCAAGTCGGTAAACAAGGATTCGCCGGCTTGATCGCTGGTCTGGGTGCGGTCGATCGAGGTAACCGCCTCGTTTTGCAGGCGAATCTGCGCGCCCGCCAGGCCGGGAATCGCAACGCCGTTACGATCCAGCGTTGCGGTATAGATATTCGATAGATGGAATTTGACCTGGCCGATACCGGACTGGGTGACTGCGGCATAGACATTGACGTCGACCGGATCGGTATCGGCGCTGGACAAGCGCAGACGGAACTCCTGCAAGCCTTCGGCTACCGCTTGATTGGGCGAGAAAGCCAAGGTAACCGCTGTCGTCTGACCAACGGCCAAAGTATCGATGCGAGCCGGCGACACCAGGGACACCCAGGACGGTGCCGGATTGCCGCTTGGCGTCATTAAATCCAAGCGCAAGTCGTGTAAATCGGCCAGACCTCGATTGTCCAGCGTCAGGGTTTCCGTCGCCGAGGCGCCACGCGCCACGCCGGTTTCCAGATAACCGGGGCTAAACGCCAATACCGGCTTGGCTTCGCTGAGCGTGTAATCGACGCGGACCTTGGCCAATGTTTGGCTGCCGGCTTCGTAACTCTTGATCGACAACACCACTACGCCGCTGGCTGGAGCCGTGCCATCCGCGCGGAAATTAACCGTTACCGGTACGGTGTCTCCGGGCGCCAGGTCGACCGCCGGCGGCAGGCTCAATTGAATACCGGTCGGCAGTGCGCCGAGCGGTTGGTCGGCCGCTTCGAACGCCACTCTGACCCCGGTCGCCGCCGCCCCGCTGCCTGCGCTCAGTCGCAACGGGATAGTTTGATCGACATTGCGCGGACTGGTCAGTTTGATTTGCGACAAGTCGGTTAAAACCCGGCCAATGTTGAATTCGCTCTGGAGCGGACGGTCCTGCAAATCCGGATGAATCGCTGCCACTTGGTAGCGGCCGGATTCTCCCGGCAGCGGTTTGAAGCGGTAACTAAACTGACCAAGACGGTCGCTCACCACATCAACCACCCGCTCGAATCCGTTGACGCTGATGACCAACTTCAGCGGCGCCCAAGCCAAAGCCTGGTTGCTGCCATTGTCCATCGCACGGCCGCTGATCACGACATCTTCATTGCCGAACGAGTGCGCCGGGCTGATCGAACTAATCTCGCCACGGTAGGCAACATCCACCAATTTCAGCGGACGCTGCGTCTTGTTACCCGCGATCGCGGCTTGGCCGCTCCGGCCCAGATGGTAGTAAAAGTGGTCTATTTCGCCATAAAGGTAGACGTTGTCCGGCGCCGCCAGCGGAACTGAAATGGTGACGGGTTCGGAAACGAAGGTCTCGCCGGGCGGGATACGGATTACGGTTCTACCATCCGGCAAGGTGACGGCTTTTGCATCCAACGACTGGCGGAATGCGCGAGTGGCCAGGACATTGCCGTCCTGGTCGCGTAACTGGAAGCGAATTTCGTCGGAATCGGCACCGCCGCGGCCCAATGCCGTGACAATTTCGATTTCGGCGGAGCTGCTGTTGAACAAACTGAAGCGAACTTGGCCATTGGCACCACGGACAAAATCCGCACTCAGCAAGTTTGCGACCAGTGCGCCTTCGCCTACCGATATTTTGGAGTTACGGATAATCCGCGAAATTTCCCCGGTTTCGGCCGCCACTTCGACGGTACTGGTCAAATCGGCGGTATCGGCCAGATCGGCATGGCCGGCGAAAATGACCGGAATAACGCGCGACTCGCCGGCCGCCAATGTCAGGCCTTCGGAACTGTAATGGTAAGCGCCGATTTGGGCATTGACGCGCAAAACGGACAACGGCCGGTCGCTGCCATTGGTGACGGTGTAATCCAGGCGATTCATCAGAGCTCGCGCCAGACCGCCTGTTGGCGCCGTCACGCTCACTTTAGGCAACAAAACTTCGCGGCGCGGACCTTCCGCGCCATTGGCATCGACTTGGGCTACTGCATAGTGCCGCTGGGTTTCCGCATAACCGGTATCGGTATACGTCGGCGCATTCAACGGATTTTGATTCAACTTCAACCACAATCCGTTGTCGCGCAGGTAAACGTTAAAGCCGTTATCGCCTCCGCTGGTTTGCCAGTTCAATTCAGGCAGGCTTTGATCGGTCTGCGCGACCACTAACTCGCTGACCGGCAACAAGGTGAAGTTCAGATATTGCGTCGCGGCCGGCAACGATTCGTTACCCGCGGCGTCGACTGCGGTAACGCTGTAATAGTGGTCTGCGGGCGACGGCGATTGATCCAAAGCATACAATTTGCTTATATCGCTGTGGATGGCCGTCAAATTCGCCACCGACTGAATCGCAGCGGCGCTACGGTAATAGCGGTAACTCAAACCCTGTTCGTTCGCGGGCGCCTGCCAATCGGCGCGGATACCCGAGCCGGTCAAGACCAACGCCAGCCCGGTTGGCGGTGTCGGCGGCGTGGCATCCGCGTTGACCTCTACGATCTCGCCGTAACCGCTGACCGCTTCCTGGGCATTGGCGCTGCGCACCGATGCAATGGCGTAACGGTGAGCGCCATCGACACTGGTCTGGTCGGTCCATTCAGTCATCGAACCGGTACGCCGATACGGCGTCAGTTCGTTTTCGCCGGGCGCAGCCCGAAATAGTTGGTAATCGACCGCGCCGTTCACCGGTAGCCACTGCAATTTTACCCGGCCACCCGCCAAACCTTGGCCGGATAATCCGGACGGCGGATCCAAAGGTTGCAATTGACCTTGGTAGACCTGAAAGCGATTGCCGCCGACAATCGGCTGACTGGGGTTGCCGAGATCGTCTTCGGCCTGAAGTGAGAGGGTTAAGGTTTCGATTTCGGCCAAGCCGGCATCGGCGGGCAATGTGAAACTGGCGGTCCAGACCTTGGCCGATTGCCGAGTCAGGGCAGCCTTTTGTTCAGTCCTGGCCGGTCCCGAAAGCTGGTAGGCCAACTCGGGCGTTGCGTTGTGGGCCAATTCGGCATCCAGTTCCAATTCGACTTGCAAAGCTGCCGGTTGCGGATCGTTTTTAATCGGATCGCCCGGCAACACATTCAAGCGGACCACTTTGGGACCGTCGGTATCGATCTGGATCGTCGCACCGGCATCGATTTCGGTTCCGCGATTACCGTAACGGTCGCGGGCGGAAAACACGGCATAGGCGGTACCGGTCAAAGTCTCATCGCTGATATCGAAGACGCCGTGGTAACGGGTATCGCTTAATTTGGCCAGTTCCACGGCAACCGGCGCACCACCGTCCGGGGTCAAGGTCAGGAACGGTTTTTCCGACAGTGTCTCGCTGACATCGACATCCACGGCAACCCGACCGAGCCCCATGCGCCCAGAATTGGCATCGAAGGCTCCTGACGGGGTATAGCTGATCGCGGTCGCACGCGGCGGAGTGGCATCGGCTGAAGCATTCGCCTGATTCGATACCGCACTTGCGGTGCCGGCATTGTTCACCACAACCAAACGGTAATAATACTGGCCGTCGATGCCGGGAAAATCGTCGAAGCTGGTCGCCGTCAATAGCTGATTATTGACTCGTGTGGCTTGTGCAATCGATTCGAAGGGGCTTGCGGAACGGTACAAAGCGTACCCAGCCACGCCGTTGGCCTGGACTGCGTTCCAGTTCAGCCGGATCACGCCCGATTCGCGACTGACAGCGGTCAGACCGGCCGGTGTGGGCGGTATCGACGCATCCACAGTCACTAACACTGCATTGCTCAAAGCACTGCGCCCGCCTCGGTTTTCAGCGGCCGCCTGCAGCGAATTGCTACCGAGTTGCAACGCTATCGAACCTAGAAAGCGGTTATTGCTATCCAGTGCCAGCGGCCCGGCAATTTGCACACCATTACCGAACAGCACGATCTGGCTGCCTTTTTCGGCAACGCCGCTAACCGTGGTCTGCAACTGGTTGGTCAACAAACCATTGGTCGGGGCCGCGATTGTGGGTGCGGCAGGCGCACTCAATGCGATAGTGAGATTGAC
The DNA here is from genome assembly GCF_019669905.1 of Methylomonas koyamae. Lineage (NCBI taxonomy): Bacteria > Pseudomonadati > Pseudomonadota > Gammaproteobacteria > Methylococcales > Methylococcaceae > Methylomonas > Methylomonas koyamae. The sequence goes on from NZ_AP019778.1 coordinate 48,888, forward strand.
GGTGGTTGTGGCTTTGTTACCCAAGGTATCGTAGGCGTCGATTTGCAAGACATGGGCGCCGTCGCTGAAGCTGGCGATGTCCCAAAACGCCGAGAAACTATTGGAGCCGATGCTGTCCGTCGCAAACAACTGGCCGTCGACGCTGAATTCGACCCGGCCGATCCCGTTGTTGTCGTCTGCGTTGATAGCCAGGGTTCCGGGCTTGCCCAAGGACGCTCCGCTGGTTAACGGTTGATTGTTGAAGCGGATATTCGAAATCACCGGCGCCGATTGCGGCAAGTCGGCGCCATCGATCACTGTAAAAATTGTCGACACTAAGCCGCTATTGCCCAGTCCGTCCTTGACCAAGGTACTGACGCTATAGACATCCTTGGCTAAGGGCGAATTGGCAGTAAATATCAATTCGTTGCCGGAACGGCTCCATTGGCCGCCGATTAAGCCTTGGGCCTGGCCGGCCACTCGGGCAGAAGCCAATGCCTGAGTGTAATCGATAGCACCTTGACTATCAGACAGGCGGATGCGGACTTCGGACAAAGGACCGGTCACTCGCGCACCGTTGGCCGGGGTGCTGCCGGAGATGGTCGGCGCCGAGGTATCGCGAACAACTCTCAGCATCACGCTATCACTGCGGTGGCCTTGCTCGTCCACCGCATAAAGGGTCATTAAATTGATGCCAGAAACCAGGGGAACCGGCACTGACCAAGCGGTCTGGGCATCGGGCGCCACCACGACCACACCATTAACAGCGATGCCGGTTGCAGCCGATTTCAGCCCGGATAGGGTAATTTCCGCTTCGGCGGTGGGCGAAGCCACCGGCGTCACCGACGGCATCGGCAATATCATCCTGCCGCCGTATGCGCCGAGTTCGGTGCCGTCACTGCTGGCGGCTTTGGAGGGTGAATTTGCGGCAAGGTGCCGGTCGTTATCGGAATATTGCGGGTCAATCGATTGTTCGGTGGTTTTCGGGGTGACTATGTAGGTGTAACTGCCGTGCCCATAGGTCCGGTCGGTACCATTGCCCCAGACGTTGTTGTAGCCGCGCGTGAAGTCGCTGCCGGCATACGCATATAGCCCCGTCCTGTTGCGCGTCACAATGTTGTTTTCGAACACCAGACTCGCCGACGGACTGTAAAAGTACACTCCTTCACTGCCGTTCAGATCAATGGTGTTGTAGCGTATCCTCGGTGCCGCAGAACTGTTCGAATAGATGCCGTAACCGCTGTTCTCCACAATCAGGTTGTTCTCGATGCGTGGCGAACCGTCGTAAACCATTACACCGTTAGCGCAGCCGCTAATCAGATTGCGGCTGATTTCGTGCACCGGGCCGTACACGGAAATACACGTGCTTGCACCGCTCATTCGCGCGTGTTTGATCGCGCTGCCGGAGGCACTCGCACTTAGGACGATTCCGTTCCACTGGCTACCGGCAAATAATGCTTCGAACACAATCGGTTGATGCGCTGTGCCGACGATGCTGGAGACGCTATCGACGATCAAACTGGCATTGGGTGGCATTTTGATGACCGTGCCGGGCTCGATGTCCAAGCGCCACGGCCGCGCCACGGTAACGCTGCCGGTCAACACCACCTCGCCGCTCCAGCGTTCGTTTTGTGTCAGGCTGCCGCTGGTAGTCGGCGTGGTGCTGTAGACCGGGTCAAAAACCGGGGCGTCGCCGCCATTACCGTAGGCGCCGATCTCGCCACCGGTCGCAGAGGCAGTTTTCGATGGTGAACTCGCCGTCAGGCGGCGGTCGCCTAGGTACGGATCAAGGTATTGCGGGTCGCTGGAAATCTCGCTGGCTTTCGGGGTCGCGATGTAGGTGTAACTACTATGCCCATAGGTCCGGTCGGTACCGTTGCCCCAGACGTTGTTGTAGCCGCGCGTGAAGTCGCTGCCGGCATACGCATATAGCCCCGTCCTGTTGCGCGTCACAATGTTGTTTTCGAACACCAGACTCGCCGACGGACTGTAAAAGTACACTCCTTCACTGCCGTTCAGATCAATGGTGTTGTAGCGGATCTTCGGTGCTGCGTTACCATTCGAAAAAATCCCGTAACTGCTGTTCTCCACAATCAGGTTGTTTTCGATCTTCGGGCCGCCCGAATTCACCATGATCGCCGTGCCGCAACCGTTGATGATGTTGTGGTTGATCTCGTGGGCGGTACCGGACAGGTTCAAACAGGTGTTGGCGCCGGTGATCTGCACATACCGCACTACGCTGGCCGCGGCGCTGTTGCCGATCGTCAAGCCGCTCCATTGGCCGCCGCCGCTGGCGGCTTCAAAGATGATCGGCGACTCGGCGCTCCCCACCAAACTCGCCAGGCTGTTCACCGTCAGGCTGGCGTTGGCCGGTACTTTGATCCTGGTGCCGGGTTCGATCACCAGCCGCCACGGCCAATTCACAGTCACGTCGCCGGTCAACACCACGTCGCCGCTCCAGCGCTCGTTCTGCGTTAGGCTGCCACTGGTAGTCGGCGTGGTGCTGTAGCCGGGATTGTAAACCGCGACGTTGCCGCCATTGCCGTAGGCACCGATCTCGCCGCCGGTTGCCGAGGCGGTTTTCGACGGCGAAGCGGCATTCAAGCGCCAATCCCCCAGGTAAGGGCTTTGGTATTGCGGGTCGCTGGAAATCTCGCTGGCTTTCGGGGTCGCGATGTAGGTGTAACTACTATGCCCATAGGTCCGGTCGGTACCATTGCCCCAGACGTTGTTGTAGCCGCGCGTGAAGTCGCTGCCGGCATACGCATATAGCCCGGTCCTGTTGCGCGTCACAATGTTGTTTTCGAACACCAGACTCGCCGACGGACTGTAAAAGTACACTCCTTCACTGCCGTTCAGATCAATGGTGTTGTAGCGGATCTTCGGTGCTGCGTTACCATTCGAAAAAATCCCGTAACTGCTGTTCTCCACAATCAGGTTGTTTTCGATCTTCGGGCCGCCCGAATTCACCATGATCGCCGTGCCGCAACCGTTGATGATGTTGTGGTTGATCTCGTGGGCGGTACCGGACAGGTTCAAACAGGTGTTGGCGCCGGTGATCTGCACATACCGCACTACGCTGGCCGCGGCGCTGTTGCCGATCGTCAAGCCGCTCCATTGGCCGCCGCCGCTGGCGGCTTCAAAGATGATCGGCGACTCGGCGCTCCCCACCAAACTCGCCAGGCTGTTCACCGTCAGGCTGGCGTTGGCCGGTACTTTGATCCTGGTGCCGGGTTCGATCACCAGCCGCCACGGCCAATTCACAGTCACGTCGCCGGTCAACACCACGTCGCCGCTCCAGCGCTCGTTCTGCGTTAGGCTGCCACTGGTAGTCGGCGTGGTGCTGTAGCCGGGATTGTAAACCGCGACGTTGCCGCCATTGCCGTAGGCACCGATCTCGCCGCCGGTTGCCGAGGCGGTTTTCGACGGCGAAGCGGCATTCAAGCGCCAATCCCCCAGGTAAGGGCTTTGGTATTGCGGGTCGCTGGAAATCTCGCTGGCTTTCGGGGTCGCGATGTAGGTGTAACTACTATGCCCATAGGTCCGGTCGGTACCGTTGCCCCAGACGTTGTTGTAGCCGCGCGTGAAGTCGCTGCCGGCATACGCATATAGCCCCGTCCTGTTGCGCGTCACAATGTTGTTTTCGAACACCAGACTCGCCGACGGACTGTAAAAGTACACTCCTTCACTGCCGTTCAGATCAATGGTGTTGTAGCGGATCTTCGGTGCTGCGTTACCATTCGAAAAAATCCCGTAACTGCTGTTCTCCACAATCAGGTTGTTTTCGATCTTCGGGCCGCCCGAATTCACCATGATCGCCGTGCCGCAACCGTTGATGATGTTGTGGTTGATCTCGTGGGCGGTACCGGACAGGTTCAAACAGGTGTTGGCGCCGGTGATCTGCACATACCGCACTACGCTGGCCGCGGCGCTGTTGCCGATCGTCAAGCCGCTCCATTGGCCGCCGCCGCTGGCGGCTTCAAAGATGATCGGCGACTCGGCGCTCCCCACCAAACTCGCCAGGCTGTTCACCGTCAGGCTGGCGTTGGCCGGTACTTTGATCCTGGTGCCGGGTTCGATCACCAGCCGCCACGGCCAATTCACAGTCACGTCGCCGGTCAACACCACGTCGCCGCTCCAGCGCTCGTTCTGCGTTAGGCTGCCACTGGTAGTCGGCGTGGTGCTGTAGCCGGGATTGTAAACCGCGACGTTGCCGCCATTGCCGTAGGCACCGATCTCGCCGCCGGTTGCCGAGGCGGTTTTCGACGGCGAAGCGGCATTCAAGCGCCAATCCCCCAGGTAAGGGCTTTGGTATTGCGGGTCGCTGGAAATCTCGCTGGCTTTCGGGGTCGCGATGTAGGTGTAACTACTATGCCCATAGGTCCGGTCGGTACCGTTGCCCCAGACGTTGTTGTAGCCGCGCGTGAAGTCGCTGCCGGCGTAGGCATAAAGCCCGGTCCTGTTGCGCGTCACGATGTTGTTTTCGAACACCAAACTCGCCGACGGCTGGGAAAAATACACCCCGTCGTCGCCGTTCAAGTCGATGGTGTTGTAGCGGATCTTCGGTGCTGCGTTACCATTCGAAAAAATCCCGTAACTGCTGTTCTCCACAATCAGGTTGTTCTCGATGCGGGGAGAGCCGCTAGCGACGTAGATTCCAGTTTGATTTTGAACGATGTGGCTATTGGCAAGAATGATATTGGTTGCCGACGAAAGATAAACGCCATTCCCGGTACATTCGCTAATCACAGTGTTGGCGATGTCTTGTGTGCCGCCATTGACGGAGATGCATGTCGCTGCGCCGCGAACCTGGGCTTGGCGAACATTGGAGCTTGATCCGGCATTGAGGACGATTCCACCCCAAGCCTGGGCCGGATCATCGCGTCGAAATTCGACATTTTGTTCGGCAGAGCCTTGCACCAATAAACTGCCGTTGACCGTTAACGCAGCACTCGGCGCAAAAGCCAGCTCGGTTCCGGCTGCAACCGTCAGAGTCACACCGGAGGCAACGGTGATGTTGCCGGCAACGTGATAAGGAACACCAATGTTAGGCCAAGTGGTGTTGGCGGTAATGGTTTGGGCCGGAATTTCCTGGGCAGGTGGATTCCCGGCAGCCGCCAGTGTTGCCTGAATCGATAGCATCAAAAAAGCAACAAACATCCAAACTGTGAGCTGAACTCTTCCCATTACCATGTGAGTGTTCCTTCGGTGGAGAAACCGGCATGCGTATGAGCCCCAGACTGTGTCTTAAGGCTTAGTGGTTAATCAAATGTACTAACGTGCGTGGCTACCTGATTCTGACGCTGTGCCGCCGGCATCGGGGATGTTACGGGACGGCACAGCCCAATCGAAGATCAGCTCTGGATCGGTGTCGATTTAGTGCGTAATCGCGATTTACCCGCTATCCAGGCACATCCGGTTGCAAAGAGCAAGAATGTTGGGGGCAAAGGTACTGGAGCAAGGTAAACATTGCCGTTTTGGGTATCAAAGCTGGCGATACTCGCGGCGAGCGAGTCCGACAAAACCACAGACGACAACGTCAGATTGCTGGAACCCGGACCGATCGCCTTAAAATTGATGGTTGCCAGTATCGCAGGCGAAGTAATATCCAAACCAGCCGCAAAGGTGGTCTCGGAAAAACTGATCGAATTCGCATTGATTTGGCTGGTTATCGGCCAGGTGTCGGCGCCGAAAAGATTGCCGCTGGTGATGGAATCCGCGGAAATAAGCCCACCATCAAAATCAAGATTGAATTCAAAGCCGGCCAGATCGCTGATATCCGATATCAGGATGTCCACGCTAAAGGTTGGATTATCCGTGATGACAAGATTCTGATCGACGTCGCCTCCGGGAACCATGTCTACCGACAGTTTGGCGGCAGAGGCGTTGAAAGCTGTTAATGCCAGCGCTATTGCGGAGGCGGTTATCATCGAAAGTCTTGACATGTAATCTCCTGTCTTTTCTGAGTCATCAAATTAAATTGAAAGCTGCTTGCCGGCTCACTGTGTTGCGCACTTGGGCCTTGTGCATAGTAACGTTGCGGCGCGGTAATCGAGTACGTTGATCACGCCGTCCTTATTGATGTCGGTCGGCGAGTTTTTGAAGAGGTTTAAATCGTTGGTATCGACATCGTTGTCGAAATCCAGATCGCCAGCCAATCTGACATTCAGTAGCACTTGATCGAAGTCAACATTGCCGTTGGGGTCGGCAATATCCAGGCGGAAAAGGTAGTCGCCCGCCAAATCGGGGGTAAGATTCAACTCGCCACTGTGGGCAATAGCCTGGAGCACATTAGCCACATTGCTTCCTGTCGGAGCTCTAACCAATGACCAATTAAACGACAAGCGATTTGCGGCATCGTCAGCGTCGTAGCTATCCAGTCCCCGAACCAGTACCGGCGAACCTTTGGAAACGACTTGGTCATTTCCGGCATCGGCGACGGGAGCGACGTTAGCGGAAGATGCGTAGAACTTTGCTTGCGAGGTGGATTGTTTGGCACCGTCAGACACCGACAATTCCAAGGTGTACTCGCCTTCCACATCCGGAATCAAACCACTTTGAACCTGATTATTGGAGTTTATTTTGGAGGAGCTGCCCGAAGGGGTTGTTATGATTTTCCACGCGAATCCCAGTTGCGGATTGGGTGAGCTATCCGGATCGAAGCTGGGCGATCCATCCAAGTCGAGCAAGGTGTTAACCGGTACCTGTTTCGGCAATGACGCGATAAGCGCATTAGGGGCGATATTGCCTTGCAACGGGTCTGCCGCGTTAAATGACGATTCAGCGGAGTTGCTGGTACCGTTGGCATCGGTCACGACCAGCTTGAGCCGATAATCGCCCGGTAGGTCTGGCGTCAGTAATGGTGAAACCGTGTTCTGCAGATTCAGCTTGGCCTTACTTCCAGTCGGTGGTGTCAACGTCCACTGGAAACTCAAGGCATCCTTATCGACATCAAACGACTCCGTTCCATCGACGATGATCGCTTGATTGATTTCTTGGTGTTTAGGTACCCGGATCACGGCGACAGGGGCATCGTTCAGCGGCGTCACCGTTACCGAAACATTGGCTTGAGCCATTCCCCCGTGTCCATCCGAAACGGTATATTGGAAACTATCGTTACCAAAGAAATCGCCGTCTGGACGATAAGTCAACTGGCCACCGGAAATTTCTACGCTACCGTGGCTGCCTTGAGTTACTGCCGTAATGCCCAGTAGGTCATTGTCGACATCCGAGTCGTTACCAAGCACGGAAACCGTTACAGGCTGATCCTCACTGGTACTGGCTTGATCCGGCGTGGCTAAAGGCAAATCGTTCACCGAGACAACAGTGATCTGAACCGTAGCGGAACTGACGCCGCCTCTTCCATCGTTTACGGTATAACTGAAGCTGTCAACGCCGTGATAATTCGGCTTTGGCGTATAGGTTACAGTCCCGCCATTGACCGAGAGCGAACCGTTACTGACTGAACCGATCGACTCCAGAGCCAACCCATCTTGATCAGGATCCTCATCGTTAGCCAATAGTGCCACTGACACCGCCGAATCTTCTTGCGTGCTGACTTGATCGTCAGTGGCCCGCGGAGGGCTGTTTATCGCACCGACGTGGACTTGTACCGTAGCCGTGTTGGATTCGAGGCCTTGGCTATCTTTTACCGCATACGTAAAACTGTCGCGGCCTTTGAAGGTTGTATTCGGTACATAGCGAATCTGACGATTAATGACGCTAACGCTACCGTTGCCGGGAGACGACTTCACCAACAATTCCCCAGCAGGAATGCCGTCTTCGGTATCGGTATCGTTGGCCACCACGTCTATGTTCAAAGTTTCGCCAACGCGAGAGTTAAGCTCATCATTGTGGGCGACGGGAGCGCTTCCTATGTCCGCCAAACGGATCACTCCATCAACGAGATTACTATCAATCGGACTCCCCTGCCCGAACAGGAAAAGAGCGCCTGCGTTACCGGGAATTAACTTAGGAGTCACCGTGATTTGCCCATTATTGGGAAAGTTCGTGCCTGCCATGCAACGAAACTCTATGAGCGATCCAGCGCCAGTCTTTGGCGAGATAGTCGACAAGTCCCCTCCCAGACCGAAGGCATATCGAGCACTGCTACCGCCAAACTCATTTTTTAGCGCCAATAAGGTCCCAGCGCCCTTGCCGCCGAGGAAAAAGTCGCCCAAGCCGGATTGAAGCTGCGTAAGCACATTGGGGACGACAGTCTCGCTGGGCGCTCCGGGATTCAAAGACGCAGAGCACGTAATTTTGTCGGCAGGAAGTGGTAATGACGGAAGATTTTGTAGCGTTTGAACAAGATTTATCGGTCCAGAAAATGCCACGTCAAGGGCAAATGAGGATAGCCCGGGCGAAGGTACATTGTTAACCCCGACCGCAAAACGTATTATTCGATTGGCGTCCGGCTTTATTGTGGTGGGCGTTACCAGAATTTCTGACTTGACTGCGGCTGTGTCCGCTACAACCAGGCTGGAGAAACCTGTTGTTATGATCAGAGCCAGCAGTTTTTTGTATTCACTGCGAGTTAAGTCAGCCATGTATTTTGCCTTGTCCTCAATCTACTAAGGTTGAGCAGCGGAATTCTCTACCTTGCCAAATACCGATAAAAATAAATTGAAATCGCCGAAATCCACAATCTTGTCATTATTTAAATCGAAATCAATATTGAAACTACAGTTCGGCGATTGGCTAGTTTTGCTGCTGCCGAATTTTCCGATAAACAAATTGAAATCTCCAAACCCGATATTGCCATCGCAATTAAAGTCGCTGCCCTTGCCTTCCGGTGAGAAACACGACTCCAGTGCTTCAATTTTCGCCAGAGGCGGGTTATCGAATTGCTTTGCCAACCTTCGAACCTTTAGTGGAATTTGAGTATTAGCCTCGCAAGATAAACCATCGAGTTGACTGATTTCGACACTTTCCCCACCAACAAGATTGAGACTTTTTAGCGTGGATTTCGAATAGAGATTATTTAGATCAACTAAAACAGTAGAAGAACTTTGCTCCTGAACGGCAAATGACGAAACAGGATATTTTGACTTGCCTGGTATAGAAAAAAATACCAAAACGCCAGGTGCGGCAGAAACTCCATCCGGCTCAAACACTGTCTGCTTTATCAAGTCGTTGGCGATAGGCTTTCCATCATCACCGATGCGGGTAGTTTCCAATGTTGTGTGAACTTGGGAATAGATAGCTGCCTCTGGAAATGTACTGCTATTACCGGATTTACTCAAGGTTTCACCAGCCACAAAATAGTCGGTATCGGCTAACAAACCTTTTACGTCAATTTTTACAATTCCACGTTGCAAAGCATCTAGAGGGCTTACGGTGGAAATCGTCAAATTGTTGGTTATCTCATATTGCCCTTGGCTGTCAGCATAAACGTGCAACTTTGCCGAATCGACCGCTTCACTAGAAACCCAAACAACCGAAAATGCGCGCGGCGTTACATCGCTGAAACTTATATTATATATTTCAGCAAAACAAAACGAGGGCAATCCGTAAAAAGTAAACAGTATGATCGCTTGAAAAGCACAGATGTTTCTCTGCCGAGCTGTTTTGCATATCGAACCTGAATATCTTTTAGCGGCGGAATAACGCATATTTGTCCGTTGGAGAAAAACCATTACCAAAGCAAGTCATTACAGAGCAACCGATTGGTCTGCAATCCGGAAAAGCAACTAAAAACACTACTCTAATTTTGTAACTAAATTAAAGATCAACGAAACTGCGTAAATTTGTATTTTTAAACTACGCTTCATTCCTCTTTATCCCATCCATTGGTTTAGTTATTGATATAAGGTCGTAAAATTAAACTATTTCAGACTTGGCGTTACAGTTTTTCGTGATTAAACCCTGCTTGGAAAATGGGTAGCATAGACACATCGGTTGCCAATCTTTTTCCAAGAACTAACTAGCTCCTAGGCTGCTGTGGCACCTAGGAGCTTTCAGCAAAATCTGCACCATATTATCTATTTATATGATTTCATTTATATCTTCTTAAAAGAACCATGTTTACAATCTTAGTTTTGTAAAAAATTCTGACACTTTTGTTCGTCCGTGAGGACAAAGCAATGGAGCAGAAGATGTCAAAAAATCCGAGAAGAAAACATTCACCGGCCTTCACAGCGGATCTGTGTACAGTACCTGTAAAAATAAGGCGCGTAGGGGCTTTTCGGAGACAGTCGAGGGTGACCGGTGTGGGAGTAACATTCGGCAAAGACGGCATCCATCGACACAAATACGCCATCAACTATCGCTTACGAGCAGTCAATATTTTGGTAATTCAATAATGTTTCTTTTATGCCGGATAGAATGCAAATCATTTTCCTGATTCGAACCAGTTCTTCTTCTGTGTCCCGAACAAGTTGTGCAAACCATTCCGGCTCAGACATAATTATTTTTTCTAAAATTGTATAAGTATTAATGTTTCGCGGCTTTTTGAACCGTTTTTTTTCGAATACCCTTTTCCCAACAAATTTGGCCTCAAACCACTCTATGCTAATCGAGTTGCTGCGATTGTTTTTTATCCTAAGTCCAAGCGAAATTGACGGATATTCTAAGGCGACGCTCTTTCGATTGTTGCTCCAATAATAAGTCACGTAATATTCTGCCTCTTTATGAAGAATTGCTCTCTGATTGATAATCCATTTATTAACTTCATTACATGATTGCCTGTCACTTTGATTCAATGGCATGCATATATTTTCAGAACCTTGCCCCCTCTCTTTTAAGATCGACTGGGTTATATCATCATTACCATAAGAAGAGGTTGACTCATATCTAACAATATGAGCAATAATTTTTAGCAAATAATGCTGCAGCTTTCTGATGCGCTCGATTTTATTTTCCGTCTCATTCGCCAAGCTCTTTAACTCTATGGGTGCTTCGACCAAATAATCATCTATATAATAAATACGAAATCGATTACTTTGTAGATTGAATTTTCTCGTTTGAACGAATTTGTTTTGTTCCCACTTACCGATACCCCATGTAACAGCGAATCTATCGTTTGTCATTGGCTCTAGCTTAATACCCAATGGATAACGATCGACGCCCACAATTGTTCTAACCAAACCAGAATAGTTGTCCGTATATTGTTCGATGATTAAACTGGCCTGTTCACGCAACTGGTCAAGCTGCTTGAATATCCACGCGCATACTTCGGGCGGAGTTTGATAATGATGGTATGCAACCGTCCCGGTCAAGTTACAGGATCCCGTCTCGACCATGGCCTCACCTTCCTTGCCTGAGTTGAAAACTGCCATGCTAGCGTATTTGAAAATCTAAACCCGTTGGCAAAGTGCATTTCAGATGCATTTAGCCAGCGGGTTCCTTTGATCGATCTTGGTAAGATCGACGCGCGTCTATCATCAGTCGCCAGACCTTTCCATTACGTAATCAGGACTATATTCATGTTTGTACTCGGTTTAGATATTGGTTATTCGAACGTTAAGCTCGCATTCGGTGATCAACTTGCACCACCAACCACAAAATTATTTCCCGCCGGGGCTGCACCCGTTGAACACTTGCCCCAAGCAATCGATCGGGCGAGCGATACTTTACGTGTCACGCTCGACGGCGTCGCGTGGGGCGCTGGCATAAGTGTCAGCAAACTGAGCAATTGGAACCGTGCTCTACATCAGGACTATACAAACACCTCCTCTTACAAAGCGCTGTTTTATGCCGCCTTACTATCATCCGAACGTTCTGTTATCGACGTCTTGGTTACAGGTCTCCCAGTATCACAATGGCAAGACAGGTCAGCGCGGCAAGCATTGGCCAATCAGCTCAAAGGTGTTCACCAAATTACCCCGAAACGGCAAGTCGCTGTAGAACAGGTTCACGTCGTTCCGCAGCCAACCGGCGCCTTCGTCGAACAACTATTTACGACGCAAGACAGACGTTTAAGCGATGGCCGGGTATTAGTGATCGACCCAGGTTATTTTTCGGTGGATTGGGTGCTATTGAACGAAGGTGAAATTGTTTCTGCGTCGTCCGGAACCAGCTTAGAAGCTATGTCAGTGTTGCTAGACAAGACAAGTGAATTGATTTGCGACGACCATGGAGGCAAATTGACCCCTGAAAAAATTGAGGATGCTTTAAGATCCGGAAGCAGCAATGTGCTCTTGCTAGGCCAAGAGGTCATTCTCCAGGATTATTTGGCCGCGGCTGCACAATCGATCTCGATGATCGCATTAGAAGCCATGAAACAATCTCTCCGCCGAGAGAAGGGTTCTGTTGATATCGTCTTACTGGCCGGTGGTGGCGCATCCCTTTATCAGAACGCAACTAAAGAATTTTTCCCCTTGAACCCCATCTTTACGCCATCGCAGCCAACACTTGCCAACGCGTTAGGCTTTTTCTATTTCGGGAGGGGGTGACGGTGAAAGTATTGGTGACAATCAATCCGAATGCCAACCCAGAGCTTTACGCCGATATCGAAAGAATAAACTCCCGAGATCGGGCGGAACGAGTACGGACGCTAGCAACCATGGCTGTTGTCATCTCACAACTCGGATTACAAAACTCGTCCGCCGTTTCTTATATAACAGCTAGTGATTTAGCGTCTGAGTCAACCTTAACAAAACTCAAATCGAGCTTAGCCACCGAAGATTGAAAACTTTTGCTATTGCATTTTTATATTTTTGTGATTTCTTAATAAGTAAGCCAAACATATGCGGAAATTGTTACTTATCTTGTACCTAGTTTCTTTGTCAGCTAATGCTTACTCGAATGCACTGATAAACTCGAATTGGGGAAAAATTGCCGCAGAAAAAGGGCTAGACCCCTTTGAATTGTATGCCGTATCATTAATGGAGTCATCGAAATACAGTGCAAATAACACCATAACACCATGGCCATTGGCCATCAACGCAGCGGGAACGGCTATTTTTCCGCGAAACCGTGGGGACGCTTTAAATACCTTAGCACGTGAACTCGAAAAAGGAATTACATCGATTGATGTCGGATTGATGCAGATAAATATTAAATGGAACGGCTATCGTGTCAGCGATATTAGAAATCTATTCGATCCAGAAGTTAACCTTCGGGTCGGCGCCGACATACTAGCTGAAGCCATTCGCTCGGAACCGCATAACAAAACTCTCGGATTAGGTCGTTATCATGCAGGTTATGGCAACGAGCCCGATCGACTGGCACGCGCATATGCCTATGGAAGAAGAATATCGTTAATTGCCAATAAGCTTAGGAAGTATTTTGGAGACTAAAAATGACGGAGGAAATCGAGGCGTTCAACCTAAAGCTTTTATTGTTCATTAGAGAGTCCATGACTGATGATCAATCTAACAAATTGAAGATTTTACTTGGATTAGACAATGAAACAGCAAGGCTAATACGCAGTATCAGTATTGGAGAAGTAATTACTTTATCTAAATCAGGATTTTTGTTGTTCTCTCCTCGAATAAACTGTGACGGATTTAGAAAAATATTGGAATCAAAAGAGCCTGATCCAAAAACACTAATAGATATTATAAATAGTAATGGATAGTTATTTATGAGCCACAACGACAAGGCGATTACGGTTTTCAATAGACATGAATTAGCTCTCACAATGATTAGAGCAGGTTTTCGGACGTCTATCGTATTTATTCATACACAATTATCAAAACTGTTGCTGCGAAGACTTTACAAAGAATTGCATTTGAAATCACCAAGCTCTGGGTTGCTGTCATCATCTGCCTATGTCCTGTCCAATCGCAGGAACCAGCTCTACGCAACCTTATTCATGCGAATATACTCAGAATTGAATGGACAACAAAAAAATTCTGTGGACGTACGGATTGTGATCGACTCCTGGGATATTTTTAAAACGCTGGTACCAAAATATAATGAGCTCGATATACATCCTAAATCGATCAATGAGGCGTGGACATTGACAAGGGACTTTCGATGTGAGACAAATTATTTTGAAACCTGTCCTAAATGTAGTCAGCAATATTTGGCCTGCGATGACAGCCGACTAGCGAAAAAATGCCCGTTTTGCAATTCATCAAATTAATTCTAAACTCGATTAAATAAAATATAGCCAAAACAATTGAAAACTGAATAATACTTAACGGTGTTACTAAATTTGAATAAATTATTGGTGTTTTAGTAGGCATGCTGTAAGAACTTTGAATACGCTAAGGAATCTGTGTTTAAATCAAGTTTTCTGCATAATCTAAATTCAAATCTTTGATTTAATTAGCACTATAAAATGAAGTGTCGAATTAATCAAAGGCTCTCTAATGCAATTTATTAATATCCCAAATCCCGATCATTTTGGCGCCTACAGCCTGGTATGCAGCAACTTACAGAATTAAAAACAATCCTCCACTCCAAACGCGCCAACATCTACTACCTGGAAAAATGCCGGGTCATGCAAAAAGACGGCCGCGTGTTGTATCTAACCGAGGCCAAAGACGAAAACCTGTATTGGAACATCCCGATCGCCAACACCACGGTGATCCTGCTCGGCACCGGCACCTCCATCACCCAGGCGGCGATACGCATGCTGGCCAGCGCCGGCGTGTTGGTCGGCTTTTGCGGCGGCGGAGGAACACCTTTGTTTAGCGGCTGCGAAATCGAATGGTTGACGCCTCAAAGCGAATACCGGCCCACCGAATACGTGCAGGGCTGGCTGCAATTCTGGTTCGACGACGCGCAACGCTTGGCGGTCGCCAAAACCTTTCAGCAAGCTCGCATCGACTATATCCGCAAGGTCTGGAGCAAGGACCGCGACCTGCAAGCCGAAAACATCTTCGTCGACGACAGCGCCATAGCCGCCGCGCTGGACGGTTACGCCACGCAAATCGAGCAAGCCGGCAAGGTCGGCGACCTGCTACAACGCGAAGCCCTGTTGACCAAACAACTCTACCGCTGTGCCGCCAAGGCTACTCAGCACAACGACTTCAGTCGTGACCACGACGCCAGCGACCTGGCCAACGGCTTTTTAAACCACGGCAACTACCTGGCTTACGGCCTGGCCGCGACCACGTTATGGGTGTTGGGCATCCCGCATGGCTTCGCAGTGATGCACGGCAAAACCCGGCGCGGCGCGCTGGTGTTCGACGTCGCCGACTTGGTCAAAGACGCTATCGTCCTGCCCTGGGCCTTCGTCTGCGCCAAGGAAAAAATGAGCGAGCAGGAGTTCCGCCAACAAATCCTGCAAAAATTCACCGACCACAAAGCGCTGGATTTCATGTTCGAGCAGGTCAAGCGGCAAGCACTTATTTCCTCTCTCCCTGAGGGAGAGGGTTAGGGTGAGGGGATAAACCCATGATGGTCACCTTCGTCAGCCAATGCCAGAAAAAAGCCCTGGCCCGCACCCGTCGCGTCCTCGACGCCTTCGCCAACCGCATCGGCGACAACACCTGGCAAACCGTCATTACCGAAGAAGGCCTGTTCGCGGTCAAAACCCTGCTGCGCAAAACCGCCACTAAAAATACGGCGGTAGCCTGCCATTGGCTCAGGTCCAGGAGTAGGAGCGAGTTGGTTTGGATCGTGGGAAATCGGCGCTGTTTTAATGCGGAAGGCATCGTGCCGGTCAATCGCAGCCAAAAGACCTTGCCGACGTTCCAGCCGGAGCACCAATGGTTGTATTTGCCGCTGATCAAGGCGTTGGCGGTCATGGCGGCGCTGTTGCACGATTGGGGTAAGGCGACGCTGTGTTTCCAACGCAAATTGCAAGTTAAGCAGCCGCCCGATCCGTTGCGGCACGAGTGGGTATCGCTATTACTGTTTCGCGCGTTGATCCAAGATGCCAACAACGACAGTACGTGGTTGCAGCGGCTGGCCGAGGGTGTTTGGGATGAAACACCACTCATGTCGGCGGCCGGCCAAAACGTAAAAAAGCCGTTGCAAAAACTACCGGATGGTGCCGGATTGTTGGCTTGGCTGATCGTCACGCATCACAAATTGCCGGATTTGACTTGGGATAATGCCAAACAGTGGCGCGGCGAGCCAGTTGAGACATTGCAACAAGCCTTAGGCATCATCACCGCCGATTGGGGTTATCGCAACGAAGGTGATGACAAGCAATGCTTCCAATTCCCGCAAGGGTTGCTAAGACAATCGCAACCCTGGCTTGAACAACTGCAAACCGCCGCCAACAAGCTGTTGAAATGCCTGCCGTTGCTGGAACAGGTCATGCACAACGGCGAATACCGCTGGGTGTTGCATTTTGCCCGGCTCAGCTTGATGTTGGGCGATCATCAATATTCGTCGCAAGCCGCCGATCCGCAATGGCGGCAAACGGTTGCGCTGTATGCCAATACCGATGCCGACGGCCAGCCCAAACAATGGCTGGACGAACATCTGGTCAAGGTTGCGCAATGCTCGGCCACGTTGGCGCGGCGCCTGCCGCGCCTGGAAAGCGAACCGCCCGCCGCTTACGATTTAAAAAAGCTCCAGCAAAAAAGCAGCGATCCGCGATTTCGCTGGCAGGATCAAGCCGTCGCGGCGATTCAGCGTTGGCGAACGGAGAGCGCCCAAACCACGCCGCGCTACGGCTTTTTTGCGGTCAACATGGCAAGCACCGGTTGCGGCAAAACCTTGGCCAATGCCAAAATCATGCGGGCGTTATCGCCGGACGGCGATAGCCTGCGTTACGTGCTGGCCTTGGGATTACGTACGTTAACCCTGCAAACCGGTGACGAATACCGCGAACGCATCGGGCTGGATAACGGCGAATTGGCTGTGATGATCGGCTCGCAAGCGGTCAGCGATTTGCACCGCCAAACACAAGAAGATTCGCCACTGGGTTCCGAATCGGCAGTATCGGTAGGCGAAAATAACGACATCGATTTCGATATTCCGGAGCAGGCGCTCAGCGTGCTCGGCACCTTGTGGACCAATCGCGCCGGCCAGGTCGATAGCCGAAAACAAAAGCTGTTGTATGCACCGGTACTTGCCTGCACCATCGATCATTTGATGGCCGCTACCGAAACCGCGCGCGGCGGCCGGCACATCCTGCCGAGTTTGCGTTTATTGTCGTCGGATTTGGTGATCGACGAAATCGACGATTTCGATGGCGACGACCTGGTGGCAATTGGCCGCTTGATTAATTTGACCGCCATGCTGGGTTGTAAAGTGATGATCTCGTCGGCCACCATTACCCCGGCTTTGGCCGAAGGCTATTTCAATGCCTATCAAGCCGGCTGGCGCTTGTTCGCCGCGGCTCGCGAAGCCAAACCGGCTATCGGTTGCGCTTGGTTCGACGAGAACGACAACCGGGTTGCCGCGTTTCCGCTTGATGCTATCGAAACCTACCGCGCCGAGCATCAAGCCTTCATCGCCAAGCGTTGTACGTTTTTACAAAACACCAAACTTAATCCGCCCAGACGCATAGGCGAACTGATTGAAGTCGCCAAGCCAGAGGCCGGAGCCAACGATATTGAGACGGCTTATTTTTCGAACATTCAGGCTGCTGTCATCCGCCAACATCGGCGCCACGCCTCGGCGGACCCTCACAACGGCAAGCGTGTTTCGTTCGGCGTGGTGCGGATGGCCAATATTCCACCGTGCATCGCGCTGACACGCTACTTGGCGCATTCGACCGACTGGCCGGCCGATGTGGACATCCGCATCATGGCCTACCACAGTCAGCAAGTGTTGCTGTTGCGACACAGCCAGGAAAAGCATCTGGACCAAGTCCTCAAACGCGTTGAACCGGCAGCGGTTTACGAAAACCCAGCGATACGTCGGCATGTCGACGCGTGCCAAGCCGAAAATTTGATTTTCATCCTGGTTGCCACACCGGTCGAGGAAGTCGGGCGCGATCACGACTTTGATTGGGCGGTGGTCGAGCCGTCGTCCTACCGCTCCATCATCCAGTTGGCCGGGCGAGTATTGCGGCATCGCCAACAGCTCCCGGATGCGCCGAATATTGGCTTGTTGCAATACAACCTGAAGGCGCTGAAACAGGCTGACAATGTGCCGGCGTTTCGCCGGCCAGGCTTCGAATCCACGGAAAACATGCTGCAAAGCCACGATTTATCCAGGCTGATTCCGTCCGAGCAGTTGGCGGCCATCAACGCGATTCCGCGCATCCGTCAATCCCAAGAATTACAGCCAACCGCCAATTTGGCCGATCTGGAACACCATTGCATCCGGCAATTGCTGAACGATTATTCCGCGACAGGGCCGGAAGCCTTGCAAGGCTGGCTGAGCGGCCATTGGTGGCTGACGGCCTTGCCGCAACGGCTGAAGCCGTTTCGCCGGCAAGACCCGCAACAAACCCTGTTCGATGTGCCGGACCAAGACGGTGAGTTTCGATTTGTCGAAAAACTTCCTCAAGGTGGTATCAATCCGATCGAGAATAGTTACAAAATCCAGCGCGTTGCGCTAACTTCAATGGAGCAACAGCGTTGGTGGCTATGGCGTGACTATTCCGAGTTATTGGAGGAACAGGCGGAACGCCACGGCTGGAGTCGTGAATATGCCGCGCTGTATTACGGCGAAATCAATGTGCGGATCAGCGATACCGACCGGCAACGGCAAACGCAGTTTAATTATTGCGAACAACTAGGGATTTGGCGGGATGGCGGCGACTAAATTGCTTTTCTGATCGCCGAGAACGGCAACACCAAACGATTCGGCGTGGCGTTCAAGCGTCTGAAACCGAACTTTTGGTAAAACTCGGCGGCGCGTTCATGTTTGGCGTCGACGATCATGCCGAAGATGCCGATTTTTTCGGCGGCCTCGTTCGTGGTTTTAAAGGCATGCATGATCAGTGCATCGCCATACCCCTGGCCTTGAAACTGTTTATCTACTGCCAGGCGGCCCAGCAAAATGAACGGCAATTCCCGGTAAGCCGTAACTCTGGTTGCATCGGGCAATTCGTCGCGGTTCACCGAACAAGCGCTGATCGAGTAATAGCCGACGATGCGTTGCGTATCGGCCAACACATAGACCCGGCTCAGGTCGCGGCTTTGGTCCTGTTGCGCAAATTGGCGCAAATAGCGGTTTAAAACGCTGTCGCCGCAATCGAAGTTTTGCCGGTCGTGAAGCTTGGGTTGCAATAACTCAAACTTCATCGCCGACGATGCGGTTATAGGTTTGCAGTGCTTTTTTCATCCGCTCGGTCGGTTCCGGAGGGTGGTCCAACAGCTCGAAAAACATGTGCCAGTCCTCCTGGCTGAATCGGGTTTGTTGATGCTCGGCGATTATGGCTTCCGCCTTTTCCCGAACGCTCTGCCGAATGAATTTGCTTTTGTCCAGGCCAACGTATTGGCGCGCTTGTTCCAGCATTTGCAGGGTTGCCAAGTCCATACGAACTTTTAGGACGTCTTGTTTGCCGTTTTCGATAGGCATAATTCTCTCCCGATAAAGTACTCATTGTACCCACAATTTTATTAACTTTAGGGTACAAATTGAATATTGATAGGTTCTAGCTTAAACTCTGCTGCGCCATAACTCATCAAGGATATTAAAAATGATGGACCCGGCTTTGCAACAATTTTTATCCGAACGGCTGAAGAAGAAAACTTCATCTGCGCCAAACGAAGCGGAATTACAGCAAGAACTGAATGACTGGTTACCGACGGCGGTAACTAAAACCCATAAGCTGTTTCGCGTGACCCACCCCGTCAAATTCAGCCATCCCGACGTCAAAAATACCAGCGAAATTCGTGTAAGCGCCGAACGCAAACCCGACGGTTTTCTGCGCAGCGGCAATGTCGCGGTCGAGCCGGACATGGTGTTCGATACCGCCGCCAACATTCCGATTTTGAAATTTTTGAGTCTGAAATTGGCGGATGGCCTATCCATTTTGGCCCATCTCGAAAACGACAGCGACCTGGTCAAGCAACAGCTCGAACTGCCGTCGCTACCCTATACGGACATTCGGCAGGGTCTATTGCAGATCAATCAATTACCGGATAGGACAAGCACTTCGGACAAGATCAAACAAGTCTATTTCCCGGTGGACGGCGGCTACCATTTGCTATCGCTACTGACGCCGTCCGGCCTGATGTTTAAGCTCAAGGAACGAATCAACTCGATCCGCTTTGCCGAAACCACCAAGCAGGCTCGCGAAGCCCGACGCAATCAACAGCATCACGACACGGGTTACCAGGAATTCTATGGCTTGACCGAAATCGGCTTTGGCGGCACCAAGCCGCAAAACATCAGCGTGCTGAACAACCAAAACGGCGGAACCGCCTATCTGTTGCCGTCTTTGCCGCCGCCGCTCACGCTAAACAAGCTGCAGCCACCGAAGACCGATTTTTTTCTCCAAAGCGTATACGCCAAGCATTTCCTGGAAAAGTTTCAGGCCTTGCATGCCTTGTTCCAAGACAACGTGCCTGCCAACATCCACGTGCGGGAAGGCCGCGACTATTGGTTGTTTCAAATCGCCGAGCAGGTGATGGAAACCGTTTGGGCGTTGCGCGAGCTGCCTGGCGGTTGGTCGGAACACGGACAACTGCCTCCGACGCAGAAAATCTGGCTGGATCAAGACCATGCCGAACAACGCGAGCAAGCCGACGATTGGCTGGACGCCGTAATCGTCGCCTTGGCCGATTGGTTGGCGATTACCTATAAACACGCCATCGGCGAGCGCCAGGCCAAAGCCTTGGGAGATGCCGAGCTTAAACATTTTCGGCAATTATTGGACGACCATCGGGAGGTCTTGCGATGAACCGCATTTTGTTGATTCCGCGCTTGCGCATCCACAACGCCAATGCCTTGTCCAGCCCGTATACCATCGGTTTTCCGGCGTTGACGGCCTGGTTGGGCGGCGTGCATGCCTTGCAACGCAAACTTAATGCCGACGGCTTGCCGCAGCTCAGTTTTTCGCGCACGGCGGTTGCCTGCCACCGCATCGATTTACAGACCTACAAACATGCCGGCGATTATCTGTATTCCATTGTCGGTACTGGCAACCCGCTCGATAAAAGCGGCGAGCGCCCGTCGTTCATCGAAGAAGCCCGCTGCCACCTCGACGTCAGTCTGGCGATAGAAACTCAAGGCATAGGCAAAGCCAACGAAGACGAATTTCTGGCCGCCGTCAATCGGCATCTACCCAAACTGAAATGGGCCGGCGGCGACAGCCTCGGCTATAAAGCGCCACAGTGGCTGGCAATAGCCGGCGACAATGAATTGGCGAATCTGACCCGAAAACTGATGCCGAGTTACGTGTTGAAGCAGCGCCGCGACCTGATGGCGCAAGCCATGACCGAAGGCCAGGATGCCATCGACGCGTTGCTGGATTATCTGGCGGTTCACTACCAAAGCCGCACCGACGATGACGGCCATGTGTCCTGGACGGCCGAGCGTAAAGCCAAGGGCTGGATCGTGCCGATTGCAGCCGGTTTTCATGGCGTCAGCGCATTGGGCCACGCCGAACACCAGCGCGATCAAATTACGCCGCATCGGTTTGCCGAAAGCCTGGTCACTTTGGGCGAATTCGTCATGCCGCATCGGCTGAAACGCCTGGACGACCTGCTTTGGCGCAGCCGCTACGATGCAGACAACTATCTGTATCTCATCGAACAACACTCCCGCAACGCTTAACAGCAAGGAAAATCACCATGGCAAAAACAGACAAATTAGCCACCGCTTCGGTACTGGCCTTCGAGAAAAAACTGGTGCCCTCGGATGGACGGCTTTACGGCACCCAGTGGGATAAGCGCGATGAATCGGCGACAGTGCTCAAGCTGCAAGAAAAATCGGTGCGCGGCACCATTTCCAACCGAATTACGAAAGAAGCTGACAAAGATCCTATCAAGTTGAATGCAAAAATCGAAAAGCCCAACCTGCAAACCGTGGACAGTTGTGCTTTAGGTAGCGAACAAGACACGTTGAAACTCAGCTTTACCCTGAAAGTGCTGAGTGGCGTCCAACAGCCTTCCGCCTGCAACAGCGCGGAATTCGCCGCCAGCTACAAGCAGGCCGCCGATGCTTACATCCAAGCCGAAGGTTTTAAAGAACTGGCTAAGCGCTACGCTGCCAACCTCGCCAACGGCCGCTTCCTATGGCGTAACCGGGTTGGCGCGGAAAATATCGAAGTACGGGTGTGGGTCTGTAACGAAGGCGAACAGCGCGATTGGACCTTCAATGCCAAAACTTTCAGCGTCCGCGACTTCGACAACTTGCCGGCTGGCGTGTTGGAACTTGCCGATCTGATCGCCGATGCGTTGAGCGGCCGCCGCGAATTTTTGATGCTGTCGGTTACGGCCTATGCCCAAGTCGGTTTAGCGCAAGATGTTTACCCCAGCGAAGAACTGGTGCTGGACAAAAGCAACAGCAAATCCAAGAAAAGCAAAATCCTCTATCACATCGACGGCCACGCCGGCATGCACTCGCAAAAAATCGGCAACGCTTTGCGCAGCATCGACACCTGGTATCCGGTGGATGAAGACAGCCCTTACATCGGGCCAATCGCCATCGAACCCTACGGCGCGGTCACCAACTTGGGCAAGGCTTTTAGAACCCCCAAAGCCAAGGTCGATTTTTACACCTTGTTCGATAGTTTCGCCCGAGGCGGTTCGCGAGCCAGACCGAACAGCATTACGTGATGGCGGTATTGGTGCGCGGCGGCGTGTTCGGCGAAAGCGGCAAGGATTGAGCCATGCGCTTTTATTTGGAAATCACCTTGCTGCCCAATCCCGAAGTCGGGCTGAATTTTCTGTGGTCCAAAGTATTCCAGCAGCTCCATCTGGGCTTTGTAGAGATGCTGGATGCGGATAAACGCGGCGCTATTGGTGTCGGTTTTCCCAAACACAGCGCGGATGGTAAGCGCCTGGGGTTGGGCGACAAATGCCGCCTGTTCGCCGAGGATGAAACTACGCTGGAACGCTTCGCCGCGCCGCAGCGTTTGGCGCGGCTGAGCGACTACGTGCATTGCACCGGCATCCGACCGGTGCCGGACAAGCTGCTCGGGTATGCGGTTTACCGGCGGGTGCAGCCCAAAACCAATCCCAAACGTCTGGCCCGGCGCTACGCCAAGCGTCACGGCGTCGATTTGGCGACCGCGTTGAACATGACGGTGGAACTGAGGGCGGCGGGCGAGAACCCGGCTTACCCGCTATCGTTCCGCTATTGCGACATGCTCAAGCCTTCTGTGGCCTTGCCTTTCATTCGCTTGCAAAGCTTGAGCGGCGGTCAAACCTTTTGTTTGTGGATCAGCAAAACCGCAACCGCCGATCCGGTGGTAGGCAGTTTTAGTGCCTATGGCCTGAGCAGCGTTGCCACCGTACCGGAATTTTGACCCAATTTTTTTTGCTCTTTAACAATGTGAACTAAATCGGCCGGTTACGGCCGGGGCTCTTGCGGATGGTGATAATGGCTTTATCCATTCGCACCCCTTGCCGCAACCGGCTTCCCGTTTATTTAAAATCAGTCCACCGCCGCGCAGGCGGCTTAGAAATTCTACCAACTGGGTTAACTGCTCTTCCTCGGGTCCACCGCCGCGCAGGCGGCTTAGAAAGTCGACCGATGCGGTGCGCGTGATCGTCACCTGTCCACCGCCGCGCAGGCGGCTTAGAAACATGAATCGCATCGCGCAGCGTGGCGATTTTGGTCCACCGCCGCGCAGGCGGCTTAGAAAATCGGAACCGCGTCAGGTGCCGTCGATCCGGCGTCCACCGCCGCGCAGGCGGCTTAGAAATGATTGTGACCGACTGCCGGGGGTTCGGTTTGGTCCACCGCCGCGCAGGCGGCTTAGAAAAGCCCGCGGATCATGTCCGCTTCGTTTTCAAAGTCCACCGCCGCGCAGGCGGCTTAGAAAAAGGTTGGCCGAGCCCGTGACGTTGGCGTCTCGTCCACCGCCGCGCAGGCGGCTTAGAAAGTCAGCTTGTCGAGCTGATTCTGCAAGTCTTTGTCCACCGCCGCGCAGGCGGCTTAGAAATCTGCCATTGCATCGATGCGCCGGCAAAGCCCGTCCACCGCCGCGCAGGCGGCTTAGAAAGTATGGGCGCAGTGGAATCGACGTTCAACCCAGTCCACCGCCGCACAGGCGGCTTAGAAAAGTTACCGCCAATTTTGTGCCGGCGCGTTTTTGTCCACCGCCGCACAGGCGGCTTAGAAAAGCAATGCGTCGAAGGTGGTGATGCCGTCGATGTCCGCCGCCGTATAGGCGGTTTAGAAAAACTGATTTCTCTCCTCTGGCCAAATAATTGAGTTCGCCGCCTTACAGGTGGCTTTTTAAAATGGCCCGGTTAGAGATAGTTACACTTGGCAGGGAGCATAGTCGGCGGACAATATTTGCTAACCTCCGCCCAAGGTGTATGCTGATACTGCAAGACGTTAAGTAAAGCTATTTTAATTATCGTAACCTCACTCATTTGATATGCTAAGACTGAGTACGAATAAGTCCGCTGCCCTAAGAACTCACACACGTAAAATCGATGACGGCCGCATTGCTTGCCCGCATTGCCATCGAAGAATTGTGCCGTATGTGTATTTTTCATACGGCGTGGCCATGCATTCAGTCTGCAAGTTGTGTGGTGGGACTGTTCAGGTTTTCAAAGTCCATAAATCGATGACATTACCAGGGCTCCTCTTACGTATATTGCTCTTTCTCACTGGGTTAGTGGCCCTTGACTCATGTATAAATTCTCAGGTAAACGCTAAGCGCTATAGTACCAGCGCTACAACGCCAGCCTCTACACGGTTTTAGGGCTGACAAAAGTTACGGGATATTAGCCCAACACGTCACGCACGTATTTCTGCGTCTCTTTAAATGGCGGTACACCATTATGTTTATCGACATTGCCCTCCCCCGAGTTATACGCCGCTACTGCTAGTTCTAAATTGCCGTCATAACGGTCAAGCAAAAAGCGCATATATTGCCCTGCGCCATCAATGGCTTGCTCTGGATTATTCGGATCTTTAACACCAAACCGCTCCGCCGTGTCCGGCATCAACTGCATGATGCCTTGCGCACCCTTTCGTGACCGTGCATCATTATCGAACGCCGACTCAGCGGACGCCATCTTGCTTAAAATCCCGGCAGGCAGCCCGTATCGGCTTTCCACTTGATCGAAAATCGGCTGCAACGGCTTCGGCACCTCTACTGATCCAGCACTATTGTTTTTTTTTACGGCGTCGTTGTAATTACCAATCGAGTGAGCGAGATCCGGTCTATTCTGTGTCGCAGCGCGATTGAGCAATTTAGCGATGTCATCACCAACTATCTGGCCATGTTCAGCAACTAATTTTTCTCGCGCGGCTGTTGTCCCGAAACCGTCGCTCAGGCCGTAATCCGCTGTTTGTATGCCGCTGAATGTTTCTGTCAAAGCAGCTTTGTAGTACTCGAGCTGGCTCGGTGTAAGCTGATGGGCAATCTCGTTACCCTTCATATCCCGCCAGGCTTCCACCGCTTGAGCACCCGCTTCGCCTGATTCATTGAAAGCCTTTTCAGCAGCATTCCAATAGCTATCGCCTTGATTTATGTACGCCGACATGCTTTCAAAGAATGAATTCGCACCTGCGTAGGCCGAACTACCGACTTTTTCAACGTAATTTCTAGCACTATAAAGAGTCCCAGCTACTCCATCGTAATTCATCTCACCAACCGATTTTTCGCCTCTGGCGAGATGCGCAATCTCTTTGGCAAAGTATTCAGCCTTAGCCCCCGCCATTTCTGAAAATTCAGATCGGGTACCGGCATTGAGTTCGCTTGTTTCTTTGTCGTGAAACCGGTCGACGCTTTCGTCGCCGTTGTGCACTTCATTCCCGATTTCGGCCATCCGTCCATCCACCTGCTGCGGCAAATTGCCCGCGGCACCTCGCGGATTGGCGACGCCGGCTCGATCGAATTCCGAATGTGCGGTGCCGTAAGCCGGCGCATCGGATCGCAGACCGGCGTTCCTGTTCGGATCGGAGAGTTGACCGGTTTCCGCTGTGAAAGATTCGCGCAGTAATTCGAACCCAGCGGTTTTTGCCTGTTGCGATTCGCTTGGATTCATAGCTCTGAATCTCGCCGGCGAATGGCCGGTGAGTAATGACATGCCGGCCGCCGCGTACGCTTGATCTTTATCCGTAATTAAGCCTGACGCTCGCCAGTCACTGGCTAGTGTCTGGGCGTCGCCGATTAACCCAAACCGCGTTAACTCATTATTCAGGCGGCTCATTAAACCGGGTTTTGTACTGATCGCCTGTCCG
This sequence comes from Methylomonas koyamae, assembly GCF_019669905.1. Taxonomy (NCBI): domain Bacteria; kingdom Pseudomonadati; phylum Pseudomonadota; class Gammaproteobacteria; order Methylococcales; family Methylococcaceae; genus Methylomonas; species Methylomonas koyamae. The sequence goes on from NZ_AP019778.1 coordinate 74,988, forward strand.
GATTCCAATGCGCCGAATTGTGCATTCGTGCCGAGGCGGCTTTGCATCGACGCCGTGGCGCTATAGGCTTCCGAAGCGGACAACACATCATTGGCAGACGATTGCAAACTTTGTAGTGTTTGGTTGTTAAGACCCAGCGACACAACTTCGCGGGTATCGGAATGCGCATCGGTTGCCACGCTGCGCGCTAAGTCAGTTTGAAATCCCGCATCTTCGGTGAGCCGCGTCGCCATATCGTGTGCGATTTCGTTCGAACGTTGGCTGCTCAAGCCGAATTGGCTTTGGAGTCGATCACTGATATTGGCTTGTAGCATGTCCTTCCTGGAGCCACCGTTAGAATTACTCTGGGTTCCATCGCCATCTTTTCCATCGACATCTTTTCCATCGACCTCTTTTCTTTCCAGTCCGCTGCCCAGAGCCACGGCGCCTGACAAGACGGAAGCCATTTGATCCGAGGTCATATTGGTATCGCTATAGCGCTGTGCGTATGATGACCCTTCGCTGCGCATCAGCTTGTCGGTTTCCGACGAACTGCTGTTTAGCCGGCGAGAAAATGATTGTCCTGTCGAGGCGTCGCGATTCGAGGCAAAACTGTTGCCCGCCGAATTCGCCAGTGAACTCATAAATTGAGCGCCGGCCTGGCGCATATAGTTCGATGACGACGAGACGGCTTCGGAAGCCTCGCGAGACACATTGAAGGTCGGCAGCACATTTTCCGCGCCGGTTCGGTGGGTGCCTTTCAGCGGAGAGTGTTGATAGGCCGACTGATTGGCAAACACCGGGGCCGTCGCCAACACGGCAGGCGATCCTGCACGCTCGTCGATATAATCTCCGCTCTGCATGCGGCCCATGAAATGCGTGGCGGTGACCGAGCCGCCGTAGACCAGCATCAAGGCGATCGCCGGCGTCGAAGACGCCAGCATGCCGCCGATTGCCACCCAATCTTGCAACACCATATCCATTTGGTAAATCCCTTCGATTGAGGGAATATTGAAGCCTTGCGCATCCAGGGCGTCCATTTTTCCGAGAGCCGACATGGTGATGTACAAATTGATGACCGCCATGATCGGCATCCACAGTTGGATCCATAACAGCATTTTGAAGTACTGGCCAACCATCGAAATCCCGGCAGACCCCAGCATGACGGCGAAGACCATGAGCGGGGTAATGGCGTAACTGAGACCCTCTATCCAGGTCATCATTGGCCGGACGATCCGGGTAAACAGCGTCTGTTCTGCGGCCCATTGCATGTTGCGTTGCTGGATGGATTGATGGACCATGGCCGCTTTGTTCCACTTCAAGCCATCTTCGTAGCGCCCGACGATACCTTTTTCGAACATTGGCACGATCAGGCTCGCCAGCATGTAATCGTTCGCACTGATAGTGCTATTGGACAAGGCTGTTAACGCATCGCTGATACGCGTGGACACGTCCTCCGACCTTGCGAGATTCAAAGTTTGCTGCAGTAAGTCTTCTAAACCGGTAATGCCATACTTGGTAATGTAATCATCCAGCGCCGCATAGGCATCGGTACAGGTCAAGACAGTCGGACCGGCGCCCAAGTAGACTTCTGTGGTGTAGATTTTGGAATTGAAACGTATCGCCGTCATCACGCTCGCCGTACGCATGATCGCGTCTAACGTGGTCTGATTTAAATCGACCCCGGTTAACGTACATTCTTTTACGTAATTGACGAACGAAGCTTCCAGATCGACCTTGGCACTCGGTGAATTGGCTTTTCCCAGAGTTATCCGTGATAACAGGTTTTTTCGGACAGCAATTAAGGTATTGAGCGGATCCGCGAACCCGTGTTCAGTCATACTCGGTACCGAAAATCCTTGCTCGAACAAACGCGTCAAGCGGTAACCCATATTGGACAGGATGGAACCCGCTACCGCCGGCCCAAACGGCACATTGTTGACCACAACCACGTTACCAGAATAGGCGTCTTCAACCTTGACGACTACACCCGGCGCAAAGAGCGCGGTATAAATCAACATAGAAGCAAAGACATCCTGATAGCGAATGCCACTCGCATTGAATTGGGTCAAACCTCGCAGCATCACCATCGTCACTCCCAGTGATGCGCCGACTGCAGCAGCTCCTTTGTAATCGTCGGTTAAAGAAATCATGGCGATCGCATTCAGTATCGCTGCGAGGAACTGGGAGTCTCCAATCGAAAATATTTCGTAAATCACTTGGTTTCCTCCTGAGTGGGATAATTGGCGGCGCTAGCGCCGGTTTGATCGAATGCTGCGTAGTTACGGGTTGGAGTGGCTTTCATGATGTTCGAATAAAAATCGACCACGGCTTTGATATTGCCGTATCGCATCGCCAATTCAGTGGAATCGTCTTCGATTTGTTGCCTAGCCACGCTTAAGGTATCGGCCAATTTCGCGGCGTACGCGCTATCTTCAAGTGAGGAAGCATAGCGGGCGGCATCGTATAAGTTCTGGACCATCGCTTGTGCTAACTCCAGCGCGATTGCTGGCGCCGCATCTTCCGCAAACAATCTGGCCATACCGTAATCCTGTCTGGCCATGTTCCGGATCATCGCGGCGACGGCCCCTGGTACCAACTCCATAAATGCCATTTCATCCGGAGTTAAGTCGCCGGTATTGGTGCCGAATTTGTAAACCAAACCCGGTTTGACGCTATTACCAATCAACAAGTCGGACACTCGTTTACGCAGCCCGACTAAGGTCACGTCTTTAATGACCGGATTCAAACAACCGTCGATTTCGGTCGTATCGCAATCGTAGATTTTGACTTTGCTATAACTGCCACTACCCGAACCGTTTAACAGCTCTTTCATCCCGATAATGCCGTTTAACACAATGACAGGATTGGTATCTCCCTGTCCATCGCTGGCCGCCGAGGGCTCATTAACAATGACCGTGCCGCTGATGCTCATCATCGCTTCGAGTAAATCCAAACCGCCAAATTGGAACCAGTTTTTCGCGTTTTTCTCGTTTAAAGCTCGCCACACCAGGTTCCCCTGAATAATCTTCTTCATTTCGGTAGGCGCGTTGTTGGAGACTTGTTTAGTCGGGTCGCCTTGTGTCGAAGTGTTGGTCAGCGCCCCGAAGACATCGGTAACCCCCTTGGAAAAGGAGATTTTCGATTTTTTCATATTCTCGGTGACCGATGCCGGTAACAAGCTGGTGGCATCGTTCACAATGCCTTGAGCCAATTGACACGAATTCGAGAACATTTGATTAAGGTCCTGGATCCGTTTTTGCAGGCCGGACATAAGAACTCCGCACTGATTACACATCGCGTCGATAGCCAATTGAAAGGCGTATCCCGTTGCGTTGGCAGCGACAGAGCGCATCAAGGTAATGAACTGGTCCTTATTAATGAAAGAAAAGCTGCCACCGAATAAATCGATACCCCCGCATCCGGCGCTAAACGAAGGGGGTTGAAAGGAAACCAAGTTAGTTTCCACAATCTTATTACGGGAGACTACGGATCCACCTGTAATGACCCCTCGCCTCTGGCCTAGGTGTGCGGTTGGCGTCGTGACATTGGTCATCGTGCCGAACATCGCGTCCATTTCCTGTTGCAAGTCAGCGAACCCACTGGCCGGCAGCACTAGCATCCACGCCAGAACGATGATTCGAGTAATACGCAAGTGCCCCATAACAGCTCCTAGTAGGCTAATGAATAGAAACGGTTAAGGCAGCACGGGTTGCGCGCGCAATGCCTCAACCAATCGGCCAGGATCGTTCATTACCGGCTCGGTCAATGTCCCCGCCTCCGGAATCAAAAAAGTTGAATCTGTCACCCCGCGCGCCGTGCTAAACAGCCGGTCCGATATCCACCCGGCATTCTTGGCCGACAGCAATACCCTAGAGGTCAAATCGTCCAGCGACACAACGCCTTGGGCAATCGGCAAGATTTCGTTTGGGGGCTTCATTAAGAACAAAGCCGGAGTAGACATCACGCCTAACGCCTTTGCCTGTCCAGTATCCGATCTGAATTGCTTATAGAATCCCGACGGCATCGGCTTGCCATCCAAAGACACCGGATAAATTTTGAAACCGAAACGCTGCTCCAACACCGTTAACAAGGGCGCTTGCGCTTCGCAAAAATGGCAATCCGAACGGAAAAAAAACAAAAGGCCCGCTTGTTTGGATATCGTCGACATGGCCTGTTCATTCGCCTGTGTCGCCATTTGATTGGCGGCATTGGACGCAAAGGTGGCCAGCGGCCGCCGGTTATTCTCGTCCAGCCGCGGATCGCTCATAACTACTCGTTGCGCCACAGAGGCAAACTTCTGGGCTTTATCCATCATTACCCGTTGCAAGTAGTAGTAAGCCGCCACGTTCTTTTCAGTGGGGTTATCGACGGCGGCGTCCTTGTAGTGTTCGAGATTTTTTCTAAACCATTCAGCAGAGAGGTATTCGGGCGGCCGAGGGGGTTCAGAGGGAGGATTAGGATTTGATGAAATCTTTTCCTCTGTCTGAGGCGGACTGGGAGTTTGCTCTATACTAGTGTCAGGAGTTGTTTCACGCCAAAACCATCCCCGCTGTTTGTCCAGAAAAAAAGACGGCTCTCCCCCATCGGATCGAGCCGTCAACGGGAGCAGCAGGCACAGCAATAGGAGCAGACATGGATTCATGGTTTCATTATCTCGTTTTTAAAAATTCAAACCCGCTGGCTAAATGCCTCTGAAATTCACCTACTCAGGCCCCCTGGCCGTTTCAATCCCTTTTCAACGAGTACCCTGATGATCGATGACATGGAAATTTCTATTTCGAAAGATGAATACAGGTTATTACTGGAGTTTTTGTTCTTGGCTGACAGGTGCGTGCTCAGTGCAGAACGGAAGAACCTCAAGTCCACCGAGCCTTATCGCGCGCTGATCGAAAAACTTTTGAGCTACGCCGAACGGTTCCAATGTGCCGATTTGGTCGTCGATATCCCCGGACTCCCTCACCGAATGGTGTCCGACTCCTTAGAATCAAAACTCATTTACAAAATCTTCAGCGAGTCGTTAAATGAGGATCAATTCTGGTTGAAACTCGCCCATGCTCTGGCAGTAAGAGACGTCGACGCCGAATTAGGCGCGATTCCTTCTCAGCCCCAAAGCTCACCCGGACAAACCGAATTGGATGAAATGCGCCTGTTCAAGCTGGCCGAAAAACTCCTCGAATGGCGTAACGAATTGCTCCGGAACGGCCTCAGCCGCTTAGAGTTACGCGCTCCGACGGCATTCGACGTGGTGAGCCCAAAAGGCCGATCCGACATCAATTAAGCGCGGCAATCACCGACTTATCCACAAAATCTGTGGACAAGCTTGTGACAAATCAGTCAATCATCGGCAAACGCCCCCACAATTCAACCAGTTAGAAAACTGTGTAATATTTGGGCAATCTCTCTGTCATCCCCTAGGTCATCGGCATAGCTGCAAGCATTGACACCAGACCCATCACGGTGGATATCGCCGAACTCGCGGTGGCCTGAATCTGGCTCAATTTACTGAACACATCGGCCGGCTGAGTGTAATCGACGATTTTCTGGAACTTCAGGATTTGTTCCGCCACGCTGCGGCGATCGCCCATACCATCGACCAAGCCAAGTCCTAACGCGTCTTCTCCGCTCCAGACCATTCCCGTAAAGAGATTCGGATCGTCTTTCAACCGATTCCCGCGGTGCGTTTTCACCACCTCGATGAATTGGTGGTGTACGTGAGACAACATGGTTTGCAGCTGTTCGACGGCTTCGGGTTCCGGGTCGGAGAACATATCGCCGACGCCCTTGAATTTTCCAGCCGTATACAATCGGCGCTCAACGCCCAGTTTTTGCATGATGCCGGTAAATCCGAACGAGTCCATTCGCACGCCGATCGATCCGACCATGCTGGCCCGATTGGCATAGATTTCATCACCGGCCACTGCTACGTAGTATCCGCCGGAGGCGCCAAGGTCGCTGATCACGGACACTACTTTCTTATCCGGAAATTTTGTTTTTAGGCGTAGCACTTCATCGAAGATCATGCCGGCTTGTACCGGCGTCCCGCCGGGACTATTAATTTCCAGCATCACAGCTTTCGCCTGATTCTGCTCGAAGGCGGTGCGCAAGCTGGCAATCACGCTATCGGCATTGGTTTGGCCGTCCGGGGCGATTTCGCCGCTAATACGCACCATCGCGACATGGGGTCGATTCCGGTTAGTCAGAGACGACCAATTGGAGTAGACGGACAGTCCTAAAAAACTCAATACCGCCAATAGCGATAGCGTTCTAAATGCGGTATTGATGCGCTGGGTTTGGCGCATGACATCCGCGTTGCTTTTGACGATTTCTAGCAAGGCGTTTACGGTAGTCGAGTTTTCGGTCATTGTTTTCACTCCAGAATTTCATAGTCAATGGAATTTCGGATATCCACCCAATAGCTCGGCTGCGATATCGCGAATAATCGCCCTTTCCAGGCTGCGAGGTGTTGTCCTTCACTGAGACACCAAGCGAATAACCAATGGCCGTCGGCCGTCATGCCGCGCAAGACTTGACGAGCTTTCGGGTTATCCCACGCGGTTTGTCCCGCATCCTGAAACTGATTCGCCGGATCGAAGGTGGCCGGTACCGGTGGCGCCCGGCGGATTACCAGGCTGTGGGCGGTGGCCACGCTATCGTCTTTGTCCGTGGCACTTTGCAAAATTACCGGGTAACCTAAGATTTCGTCGCGCGCGGGATCGCGGGGCGCCGGTTCCATATCGGCGAGACGCAACACTGCCCACAACGGTTCGGCGCCACCCGTCAGGCTATACACCCGCCAGCGTACGTTTTTGTCATCGCCGCAGTTATCCTGACACGTCGCCGTCAATCCGGCTTGCCGCACAGCGGTTTCGAAGCGGCGAATCATATCCAAGCGAGCAGTGACCGGGATGCTGAGTGAATTGGCATAGCTCTCGTCCATATACAAGCGGCCATACACTTTGTACAAGTCGGCCGGCTTTGCAGAGGGTGTTAACAGGCTCAGTGCCAATCCCGCCATCCCGATGCCAGTGCTGACGTCCATTCCGGCCGGGGACAACGGTGCGCCAGTGGCTACCGCCCCAACGAAACTGGCGTCTTCGGCCATATTCCGTATCGGATTGGTCGCACCGGCTGGTATCGCAGCCATTGCCTCTTTGCGGGTCTTAAACTGCTTGGCCTGGAATTGCTGATTCATTAAATCCTGAACATCTTGCCTTTTACTCCGGCTACCGAGTACGTCGCGAATTAAAAACGAAATTTGATGCGCTTCCTCGGCCGGCAGCACTTTGCGGTGTGCCTCCGAAATCACAATGGGTCGGGAGGCCGGAGCGCACGCCGTCAAGGACAACACGATGGCGACGGCGAGCGATCGAGCGGTGGTTGATGTCATGGCAGTTTTCCTTAAGGTTGAGATGGAGCGAGACCTGGACCCATGGACCAGCCTTGCTCCTCCGCGTCTTGCCGGGTCTGATTCATGTCGATGCCTTGCAACCGCAGAACATTGCGGTCCGCCGTATTGCGACGGTCGCCCTTATAATTCAAATCGGAACTGGCGCCGGTCAAGACATCCAAATTGAGTTTTTCCGGGGTTTGCGCCGTCGGTAAGCGCCCGGTACTGGTGAGAATACCGATCCATTCGCTCAGGTTGACCTTGCTCCAATCGACTTTTTGCAGTTCGCTGATTGCAATGCCTTCGCATTGGGGCGACTTAGGCGGACCGAAATCCTTGCCTAATTGCGGCCGGATTTGTTCCTGCAGGATCCTGGCCAACGGCGAGTTGAAACAACAATAGGCGTAGTTCTGTTGTACGCACATCCCCAGTATTTTGGAGCCGCAATACTGCCCGACAAAACTACAGGCTTTCACGGCGTTTTTGGCCATCAAATCGTATTCCTTCTGCTCGCACTTGTAGATCATTTGTACGACCATATTCAGAATTTGATAGATGGCATAGGCGATCATGATGACGTTGAGCATCGTCCCGATATAAGCCGCCCCTCCTCCTAACTGGAGGTTCGCACCAGTCCCTTGCAAATTACCGGCCGCATCCACAGCTGAGGACGCCCCTTGACTACCTGCAACACTGAATAGCGCATTCGCTGCTTGTGGACCAAAAATATCAGCAGTCCAGGAAACCATTTTTTCCATAGCCATATTCCGCAATGAACTGACCACATTAAAATACGCTGATTTAGAAAAGGTGGCCGTGCACTCGGAGCCAATGTTATCGACGACAGAATCGAGCTCAAGCAACACATTATCCCAGGCTGTTTTAATGGGGGTATAAACCGCCTCACCGGCATCGATCAAAGGGTCGCTTAAGGTTTGCCATGCCCCGCGAATCGGGTTGGTTTTATCCAAGCGCATGACAATGTTGTGGGTTTTACTGACCTTGTACATCAGATCGATGTACTCGCCGATGCCGATGGAGGTCGGCGATTTACAGCAATCGATTTCACTGGTCAGATTGACTACTTTGCATGAGCCTCCCTTGCCCTCGAAGACCTTGCAGGTGGTCACATCTTTCGGATCGCTACAGGTTTTATCCATCGCCGCTTGTTGTGCCGAATTCAACGCGGCCAAGGCATTGGTAAAATCCTGGCTTTGTGTACGGGTAATATCAACACAATCTTCGCCCATACAGCGTACCGTTTCGCCGCAGTCCGGTTTCACGGACGCCGTCGCCTTTATCACGCCGAATTCCTTTCCGCAATCATAGGTATCCTGATACAGCCAGCACTTTCCGCTAGCGCCAATCGTCCCGTCGACGCACTCGGATCGGACGAAGGCACAGCCGCGCGCTTCCAGGGTTGCGCAGGTCTCCGGCACCTGAGCTTCAATATCGCTGACGCACTGTTTAGTTCCGTCCGGCTTTGTCCAACACGGAATATCGTTGGAATTGCACGTCGCGGTCATGGTCGCTTTGGTGCAGGTTTCCGGAATATTTTTGAAAGGTGCGTCTTTGAAATTCGGTTCGCACACCCACATTTGCCCCACCGAAGTGGTGATGGCCATGCAATATTTGTCGCCGATCTTGATCCCGGCGTTGATATCACATGTGGTTTTCACGTTTTTGCAAATTCCGTCGTCCGCCGCCTTAATTAGGTTCTGGCAGGACTTGTCGTTCATGGTCCATTCGTCCCGAATAATAATTTTCAGCGGATCGTATTTCAGTCGGATTTGCGCAAAGGCTTCGCCGCATCCTGAGACCAACGCCTCCGCATTGAATTTCAGGATGGAATTCTTCCGGGCGTTGACAAAAGGTTCTGTCACATTGATGTTGGGATAGGCCTGCCAACTGGTCGACATTTCGCACTTGGGCGACGGTGCCCAGCCGTTGTAACCCGTCCAGACCAGCTGGTCATTGATATGAACCCGCATATAGTCATCCCATTGGGCATACAGGATGGTCGCGGAAATGATCGCTTCCGGATGCTTCACAATGTATTGGCTGGACACAGTGGGATGGGCGCAGCCGCCGTCGCACCAGTAGTTGTCACCCACAATGCCCACCCAAAGATCCACGCATCCGTCCCCACAGGATGCAATTTTGGTTTCGCCTTGGGCCGGTAGAATGACCGGCTCTAGCAGTACATCGTGACTGGCGACGCAGGTATTGGTAATGGGAGGGTTACGCCGACAGGTTTTGTAGTCCGGTTGCGTGCCTTTACCGGGGGTGAGTGTCGCCTTGACCTCCTTATTACAGTCGGTGAAATATTGCGAGAACAAATCATGGTTCTGCATGACATAATCCGTCGTTCCCCAGATGGGATCATCGAATAGATTGGGATGCGCCCGATTCGCCGACTTGATTAGAGTCCGGTACGCTTCGCCGGTATGGCTAGTTTGGCTTTCCATGCTCGTTTGCATGTCGTTGCCGGCTTTGATGGTCGCTGCGTTTTTGCCGTACAACTGGGTGAAGGTCGTGGCGTTACCCGTTTCTGAATCCGGATACAATTCGCTGATCGGGACCGATACGTCCTTACCGGTATTGGGAAAAAGGACCAAGCTTTTTTGATCGGCGCTGAGTGTCGGCATTACAAACCCGCTGACGGCGCTTTCCCCGGTTTGTTGTCCAATTTTGGCTGATTCGCTCATAGTGTCAGCGACCACCGCATGGGTCGGCACCCAAATCAACAACACCATCAAGAAATGGCAAATGGCTCGGGTAGATGTGCGCTCGGAAAATTCGATAGCCATCTTAAAATCCTAGACAGCAGTCAGTCCATCGCCACAATATGTAGACGTGGTATTCGCCGGAACCGGGATAAGAATGGCCTGCTCCCCATAGCAAATCACTTTCGCCAATCGCATGTTTGCTCTGGGTATCGGCCACTGGGTAAAACATGGTGGTAGCGTATTGGGATTTCGGAATAAACGGGGAAATCGTCCCGCCGCAGACGTGATCATCGCCAACGGTTCTATGGGCTAGGCCGCGCCGATGCAGTGCGGCCGTAGCTCTTGTCATCAATAAACTGCTTTGACGCGGCGCAATGCCTTCACCGGGATGGGCGTGACCGGACAACGGATAGATGCCACCCCAGGCCCCGGCGCACCAGAACATTTCGTCAATCGGCCGGCCGGCGGACGCCGCAACAGCATCGAACGAACACGCCGCCAATGCCACCGGATTCGCAAATAATACGACCTCCGGATTGGTGAAGAATGCCAATTCATCGTTGTTCCAGGTCGGATCCAGTTCCGAGACATACAGCAAATCGAAATCTTTGTATCCGTCGGCAAAGCACCGATCTTCCCAGAATAGATCGAGCATGACGTATATCGGGAATGCGTAATAGTGATAATTCAGGAAGACTATTTCATCAGTGTCGTACACAACAGGCGACGAACCGCCCCACAATCGCACATTCGACTGATTGATTTTTGTGCCGCCAAGCGTCGGCGCGCACCAAGGATTCGGCACCAACTCCACGACCCTGGCCGGACCCCAATAGCCCATGGTCATACCCACTTCCGGGATAAGCTCTTTGCCGTCGCAAACGCAGTAGACATTACTGGCGGCGGACGACGGAACCAAATCGTCGCCCACGGACGAATCGCCGCTACCTTTTGTTTGCGGTGCGCGAAAATCCAGCACACCGCCGGCCAGCCGAATCGGAAACAAACATCCCCAGCAAATATCGGTAATCAATTTCCCCGACCAGAGTTCCGCGTCCGGACATAGGGCGTCCGCAGCACTTGACTGGCCCGAACACAAACACGCACACAGCAATACAAGTTGCAACCACGTCGCTGGTTTAGTCATGGCCTGCCACCGCGATTTCTCTAACTTTGATGTGCATGCCGTCTTGTTCGACGACGCTGGGAACCGCTTCGAGATTAAAACGTTGCCGCACGTCGGCGGTGAGTAAGAACACCGATTGTCCCAACCGCTCTTCGAGCGCATTAAACGCCTGCCATCCTTTGTCCCGTTCCAGACTGGTAATCAAATACGTCACCGGACGACCTGTCATCGCCTTCCCCTCGCGCTCAGCCGCCGCGACTTGATCGGGTTGCGTGGCATCGAAGACCACCAGACGCTGGGTAAACGGCAGTTGACTCAGCGGATTGATGCGCTGCCCTTGTCGGACGATGATCTGTCCTGCCGGGGTGACAACGTCTCTTGGCGCCGTCACGGTGATATCAATCAACCGCTCGCGATCTTGCTGTGCCGCTGCGAGCGATAATAGTTCGGCTTTTTGCCAGAAATGGGCCTGTGCTTCACGTTTCTTGGCGGTCCAATCGATGCCGGCCATTCGCGTCTTCATCACCTTGATCAAGTCCAGCTCGGCGATAGCCTGAGTATCGCCGTGTACGCCCAGATCCACGACTCGATCATCCGGCGCCGGACGCGATTTTAACTGTGCCTCCAACCAGGCGATATCGGTAACCCCTTCCACCTTGGCCACAACACGGTCGCCCTCCTCCACCGTCAAACTCGGCACCACCTGAATGTGGGCATTCTGAAAACGGGTCGGATCCAGTTCGATAGACGGAACCCTCTGAGCATCCAGCGTTTGCGCCAAACCATGAATTTCGCGAATAAATTCCTGCACCCGCTGACCGTCGCGAATACCCCTGAAAACCACTAACACATCGTCTCGGCCGGCGGCCGCTTCGAATAGATTGAGCAGGCCGGTCCGACCCAAGGACGTCGAAGCGTACAGGACATAATGCCGGCGTTGATCACGCTTAGGCTTGGCGAAGGGTTGCGGTGAAGGCGCATGCTTTAAGGTTTCCAAGGCCAGCGCCTTGGCATTCGCCGCGTGCGGATTGGCATCCAACCAGGCCGGACGCGGTCCTTGTTGAGCGTGCTGCATCAACGCCTTCGAACGCTCGAGCCAATCGGTATCGGCGCCGGCCATTGGTACCGACCCACCGATCAATACCGCCGCCACCGCTATGGGCTTAAAATGGCAACGCATAGACTTTGCCTATAATCTGATCGGGATGCACCACGCCCCAATAGCGGGAGTCGAAGCTATTCTCGGTTGTGCCTGTCACCCACAATTCGCCGTCTGTGACAATCTCGGTCCGAATAAACGCGGCGGCCGGTTGCTTTAATTTACCCGCCAACGCCAACCCTTCGGAGACCACGCTACCGTTCACTCGCGCGGTTTGAGTATCGACCGTTACGGTGTCGCCACCCACACCGGTCGCGATCTTGATCACGATGTGGGTAAACGAAAACCAGGGCGCCATGGCCATGCGTTGATCCGCGGCAAACGCCACCAGATCGTCTCGGCGAATGTCTTTGGCGTAGGTGTCGACCACGAACCAGCGGTGATTGCCGGGCAAACACCGATCTTTCTGATCGTCGATACCAATGCGAAACCGATTTTCGAGATAAGCACCGCCAATCACAATCGCGATCAGCGTCGGGAGGGCTTTTTTAAACCAAAATACTTTTTGATCGAGGGGGTTACTCACCGACATAGACATCCTCCGGCGCACCGACCACCATGTTCGCATCGACCACCACGAAACCGGAATCCACCAAATGCGAGATTTTGGCCTGCCATTCATTCATGGCCTGCTTGATGGCATCTTGACTGGCGTCTTTCGACAGATTTCGGGTCCACCCGGTCCGGTCTATCACGAACACCGGCGTCAATAAGTTCAGTTTTTCCAACTCGGTCGATAGCGAATGCCTTACCAGCCAATAGCTGGACGCCACACTGACGGCAATGGCGGCCAAAACAACGGCAATCAATGATTTAAGCGACATGGCGTGTTTCCTGTTGTAGCAATAAATGGCGGATGGCGGCATCGGTCGAATAGCCTTGCCGTTTCAGATTTTTGATCGCGTTGACGTGTTCGGCCTTGGTGGAATACAGCAAGCGTTTGTAGGGATCGACCACCAGACGGGCGATGCCTTGACCGTATTCGGTGATAAAGAAAATTTCCGAGTAGACGCCGGGGATAGTGTGAACCGATTTGAGCAATTGGATTCCGCCATCGGAGAGCGGCAGACGATTCTCGTTTTTAATGGTGTCGATCGCTTCCGGTTTTTGACCTAACAGATACATATTGGCCGAGTTCTCGACGATGGCTCGGCCGGTCGGCGAGCGATACAAATCGTTGACCGACTGGGTAATCGTCACCGCGGCACCTCCGTATTTTCGGAACCGTCGATAACCATGTTCAATGAAGGTCGCTGCGTCCCCCATACTCAATAAATCCCAGGATTCGTCGATGATCACGATCTTGCGCCGATCGCGCTCTCCGAGATACATTTCCTGTTGGATCTGATAGATCAATTGCAGCAACACGACTTGTTGTAAGTGTTTGCGCCCCTTCAATTCCTCCAACTCCAACACGGTAAAACTATTCTGAAACCGAACATTGTTGACGCCGTTGAAGAACCGGCCATATTCGCCGGTCGACGTGAAGGGAAAAAGCTGTTCGCCGACATCCTTCAGTCTTTGGTCGGATTCCGCCCGCAACCGCTGAGCGATATCGTCGACGGTCATCTTTTGCGCCATTTCATCCCATAGCCCTTTTAAGATCCGCTTTAATCCGGCGGTCTGAAAGTCGCTGAGTTTTTCGGTGGGTGCCGCCATCGCGGTGACCAGTCCGGCCACCACATCGGCTTCATCTTCCCAGTTTTGCACCAACTCGAAGGGATTCAGGCAAATCTGTTTGTCCGCCGTAAATTCCATGAATTCGCCGTCCAGCGTGTCGGCCAGATTCTGATAGGAGCGGCCGACGTCAATTACCCAGATCTGCGCCCCTTCGGTGAGATAATTGACGATAATTTCATTGGTCAGAAACGATTTACCGGACCCCGATTGCGCGGCGATGCAGCAATTGAAATTCGATCCGGAATCAAATAACGAGACATTGACCAGTTGTCCTGAGCGCGAAATAAAGTTGAGTACCGGCGAACCAGTCCCCGACCAATCGGCAAACATCGGCAACAGCGGAATGGCGTGACGGGTTGCCATCGTGATATAGCGGTTACTCACTTGCACTTGGCTGAGTTCCGCGCCCAAGGGCAGGCAATTCAGAAAATATGGCAAACCAAAATACCGGTCTTCGAGCAGCTGAAAACCCAGCTCCCGGTAATAGGTGCGTGCATTGGACACGGCTTGGGATTCTTCATGAGGATCGCAGAACAACACCATGCCGAAATAAGTGCGGATGGGGCGATCACCATCGTTCAGCGCATCGAAGAGTAAGTCGAAATTGTGTTTTCGGATCGCTAACTGCGGAACGATATTTAATAGCGGTCCCACCGCCTGATTGGCGGTGAATTGACGCTTGGTCTCCAATTTCATCCGTGTGGCTTCCGAATCCGGGTAATGCAGTGTGACGGAGATCAACACATTGTCGCGAATACCACGGGCTCCGCTCAGTAGATCCCCCAAATAGCTCAGGGCCGAGCCAAAATACACTTGATCCGGCAGCCGTTTGACCGATAAGGTTTTAACCCGTTTGTTGCCAAGAGTCACGCCGGTCTGATCGACCGCCAGTTCGTTATCGAAATCGAATAATTGTTCGCGGATCAATTTACGCGGATCGCACTCGGGCACCACCAGATCGTGCCAGCTGGCTTCGGGGTGCCAATTCAACATCGTGTTCAACAGACGGACATACACGTCGGCCGTCAATGTCTTTGGCCTTAATCCACTCGTCGCTAACGCTTGAAACGCGGCCAAGAGCAATTCCGACGCATGTCTCAATTCTTTCTGAGTGGGTTTTGCCCCCGACAACGGTATCTTTGCAGTCACCAGCACATGAAACCGCCTAACCCGTGTCGGCAAGGCTTTATCGATCGGATGCTGAGTCGCCCCACGCAGATAGTCCACATTGGAAGCCACCAAGGCTTGATACAACGGATTTTGTTGCTCCATTCGGCGCGTCTTCAAGGTGGCCATCACCGTGTCGATATCGGGCGACGCCCACAAACCCACCTGGAGCAAGGTGTCGATCGGCCATTCCTGATTCAACAAGACGTTGATGCGATCGGCGATCGACGGATCGTTTCCGAAGAGCGGCTCGCACAAAAAACCGAATCCCAAGCTGGCGTCTTCTCCCAAAAACAGATTGGTATCGGGATCGAACGCCAACACGGAGAATAAATTGTCGATTCTGTGGTAACTTTGTTTAGGCATCGGGGTTTACGCTTCTGTTTAACTCTATCGAGTAAGGGTTAACGGTACGGACCTTCGCTTGCTTGTTTTTGATAAGCCTTCTGGCTCTTGCCGCATTACACGGCACCAGCTCGGTGCCATCGCTGCTAAAAACCTGGACCTTTAACCGGCCATTCTGGTTATTCCGAGGACTCACTTTCATGCCCCATCCTGAAAGTCAGATGGCGGTTTCCCGCCGGACCTCGTTATCCAAGGTGTGATCACAATCACTTAAAGGATTGCAATTCCAAACCCAGATCACGGTCTATCGATTACGGAATCGATAGGATTACCACGTCGCGGTAACGACGGCGTTGATGATGCCAGGGGCGGTAAACAAACCCAGACCGGCGGCGACACCGACCGCAAAACCCATCAGGGAATTGCGCAATACGCCGGCAATCAGCCCGACGACGATAAACGCCGCCGCAATCAATTTGCCCAACGATCCTTGCATCCAGTTGGTCAACAAGGTGTACACGGCGTTGAATTCGGTACTACCGGTACCGGCAAACGATTCGGAGGAAAACAGAAACATTCCCGCCACGGCGACAAGGGCGACCAACATTTTGATCTGTACCAGATTTTTCATTTGTTTCATGGTTATACCTTTCAGAAAAGTGAGTAAATAGGCTTTAAACCCAAATCTCGGGCGCGGCAACGCCCGGTTGGCGATCTAACGCCTGACTCACCTTCTGGTGGTTTAACCGATTGCTAAAACGGCGATTTTGCTTTTAACAGCGACTCGAATCCTTCCGGCATTTTGCCGCCCCCTCCCCCCATTTTTTTACCGTCCACCAGTCCATCGAGATCGAATTTGTCCTTTTTAGGCGGTTCACGTTGTTCCACTTGCAGGGCACGCAATTGCGGATTTTGCGTTACAGATTTCTTGCCGATCATCCAACGTCTCGGCTCTATCTCGGTAAACACATAACCGGATACATTCAAGTCGCCGTCTTTGTCCTCCCAGGGCGCGATCCAGATTCTCATGACTTCGGATGGCGTGCGTATCGGGGTGGGATCCTCGATATGCGGCACTGGCGATTGTTCCCGGCCACTGCCGGTCAGGGTCACCGGTTGCGGCTTGGTCGCTTCGCTGGGTGCAGTTCCCTCACCGGAAGGCAACGCATTATCGGTAACTTGATAGGCGCGTTCGGTGGACATACAAATCGGATCATCTGGCATCCCTTTACAACCATACGAATCCGGAATCAGCGTACAAGCACCGAGTAGTGGTACCAACACGATCAACAAAACTGATCTGAACATGCGTTTCACCTTATTGTTTTGCAGTTGAGACGCTTTGAGTGCTATTCAGCCAACCGGCTAAATCGTCCGGGGCGCCTTTGTGGGTACGACCGTCCTGGGCAATTACAAACGGCACCGCGGTCAATCCCAAGATGGCCGAAGTAATCACCGCTTTCTGCATGGGCTCCTTGTCGCAGTTGCCTGGAAGCTGTTCCGGCAACCCAGCGTAGTCCTGATTGAGTAGTGCGGTCGTCGCCTTTTCCTTGTCCTTGGTTTGGAGCAGGCATTCGATTTTGTTGACCAGAATCGTCGACTCCTGTCCCAATACCGCGATCGGGATAATCTTGAAGGTGTAACGATCGGCGAGTGCCGGTAGCTGCTGCTGCAACTTTTTGCAGTAGCGGCATTGCGGATCGACGAATACCACAACAGAGGTTTTGCCCTTGCCCACCAGCACCGGGCCGAGTTCGTCGATGTTGAGTTTCATGTCGGCTAGCGGAATCCGATTCATCACGGAATCGACTTGTTCGATCCGGGTAATCGGTGTTTTCGACCAGGTATCCATTAATTGGCCCTTGAAGGCAAATCGGCCGTTGCGGGATATGAAGTAGGTCTCGCCGCCCGCCTCTACCATATTGAAGCCATCAATCGGCAAGGCCTTCATCGCGTTAATGGCCCCTTTCGCAAACAATGCGGCCTCGGTCGGTGTCGAGACTTCAGGACTTGCCACGGGTGGCTGACCGGCGACAGCCAGACTGGACACCACTAAGAGGAAAATTGCAGGGAGTAATTTCATGGGGTCTCCATTCATTGATTAACTTTTTTCAAGCAACCGCAACTTGGTGCCGCGTTGCACGACTAAATTGATCTTGCGGGTCACATCGATCTCGATCACCGGGAACAGGTTCTCCGCATAATCGATGTAATAATTTGCCAAGCGCTCCATGGCGTACCCGGTTCCCCGTAAGGCCCCTCCCTCTATCGAATCCTGGCTAAAGGAGCGTTGAAACGGGGTTGTGGCCACGCCAGCGGGTCCGGCCAACGCCAGCACCTGGGTTTGCGTTCGACCAAACATATCCGAGAATCCGCGCAGAAAGCCGGCCAACAGTGCATTGCGCAGTAAAGCGCCTTGTTTGCTGACGAAGCGTCCGCGAATACCAACCTTGCCGTCTTCGCCCACCGCATACGCATCCAAGGGAACTTCGATAACACCGCCATCCTGGCGTACACAGGAAATGGATTCCGCCCGAATGTAGGCGCGTTCCGAACTCAAGTCGCCGAATCCGGAGCTGACCACAAAACATTCTTTGACGTCAGCCGTATACCGATTCGGCAGGATGGCGTCGGCTTTTAAGCGCACTAACACCGGAAATGGGTTTTTCTGTGCACTACTCCCGGTTGGAGCGTCCATACCGTTCAACAGGTTGCCCGATAAAATACTGCCTGCCGGGATGAGGACGCTTTCTTGTTCGGCTTTTTTGGTCTCCGCGACTTCGACCTTTTTCTTGGTTTCAGGATCGGTGCTGGCAGCTTGCTTGATCACTCGGATTTGCAGAGCATTTCGCTCCGAGTCCCGCGCCGGGTTCGATGCAATCGGATCAACAGGCATCGCCGCCGGGTCTTGATAGGCCCGCGGATTAAACAAATTGTCGGCGTTGGTGACTCGCTCCTTGGCTTGGTGAGACTTTGCGCCGGCATCGGGAGGCAACACTGTCTGAGCCCCCGAAGGTTCCGCTTTGTTTTCGGTTTTCAAGCGATCGATTTCCGCTTTCAGCGCTTCGATTTGTGTTTGAGCGGTTTGACCAGTTTGATCGGCCAATTGTTTGATCCGTTGCTGATCTGACGCTTGATATTGATTATTTTGGGCGACTACGCCGTCTAGCAGCGAGCGTATTGCATGTTGATCCTCCTGGAGTTTGCGAATTTGTGCCCCAAGACCGTCGATTCCTAAAGACCTGGGATCTGCATCGGTGAAAATATGCCGAGCAACGTCCTTTTTCGAGGCATTTTGTACCGGCGGCGGGGCGTCGCCCAACATCAAACTGATTGCCACCATCAGCGTCGCAACAATCGTAGTGACGACAATTACTCGTTGATAAGAAGGATTGAGCGCGTCCCATTTTTCAAGTAGCGTGTTCTTCATAATCCGCCCTTATCGCAAGACCGACGGTCTGATCTGTTCTTCGGCTAGGCCTCGTTGCTTCACTATCACAAACAACTCGGTCGATTGTCCGGGTTCCAGCCACACATCCGGCCAGGCCGCCACCGCCACAATGTCGCTAAGCCCGGTTCCCTGACCAATACAAGAACGCTCGTCGAGTTCGATGCGCTGAGGGGTGGTATTGACCGTTTTTGCAATTAAGATCGTCGTATTGCGTCCATCAAAGGCTTGGCCGACGGTAGTTTGAATGCCCTGCTGGTCGCAATAAACGGTTTCGTTCGCCGATACCGGGCGGCCACTGAATCCATTGGGACTTTGCATTAACGCCAGTTCTCTCAGGGTGGCTTTCAGTTGCGCGACATGCTCTTGTTGAACCGTATCGTCGACGTTACCGCTTTTTTTGGCTGCCGGTTGCGTCTGAGTCAGGCGAGAATATTCGACGCCGGCGAGTTCAAGCCGAATCTCACGGGGCGGAATCAGTTTCGGCGCCAGCGTCAGCGATATGGCAAGCGATTCGTTCTCGCCCGGCGTTATGTATAGAGTGACCGGATCTTCGCTATTGCTGGCGACATAGACCACATTGCCCTCCACTTGCGTTTCGGCGCGACTGACCGTTCTGACGCGAGGACTGGGAAACGGCGTCACAATTCGATTCAGATGGTTTTGCGCCACCGTGATAATCTCATTGATCCCGGCCGAGACTTTGATGGTTTGCGGGGCGATGCCGCCGGCGGGCGCCGTTTCCGCGGATTGAACGGTTTTCAATACATCGGCTGGAACCGCTAACAAGTCTAACGACTGAGGTTCGGCGACGGCACAGCAAGCTACCCCAAACAGGCCAATCATTAACGCGCATTTACGGATTTGCATGTGTGGACGCCTCCATTTGCTTTTGCATTTCTAAAAACTCTTTGGTTTTCGGTTCCCCTTGATAGACGTTGAGGTCGCTCACCACCGGGTTGTAGTTAACAATCGCGATTTGAAACTCGTAGGTGCGAAAGGATGATTCGGGTTTATCGTTTGGACCTTTGGTTATGAGCTGGCCAGTCACGAACACTTTGTTGGTTTCTTGTTCGAAATACACTTGATTCGGCGTAAAAGAAGTCGATATTTTGTCAATCTTCAACGCACTGATCTGATCGTTCATTGCATTGATGATTTCGCGATGGATCTCCGATGACAGTAATGGGGATATCGCGTTGCCTACGAAATCCAGTGTGTTGGGGGTTACGTTGCCAAGTAATTGCGCTAGAAATAGACCCCACGCTTCCTTGGTTTGGGCAGACGCCTCCTGCCGGGAAATCTCGACCTTCTCAGTCAGATTGGGTGGGATCATGATCACTGTCCGTTCCGTTCGTAACGCGGCGAACGCTGTGATGACGTTGGTTGCGAGCAAACCGATCAATAAAATTCTGTGCAGGCGGTTTTCCGCTTGGACAAAACCCCACGACTGTAAAAATACACTCAGCTTCATTGGTAGTACTTCCTGATATAGGGGTTAGGGACCGATATCGCGTTGGTTGGGAGTAAACCGACCCAATAAGCTGCGTGTACCAAAAAGCCGTTCGGCCGGTTATCGGTGAATCGGCGGATGAACTTGATCACGAAGTACGATGCGATCAAGCAATACAACAGATGATCGATGAAGATGCCAAGCAACATCATGGCCACCACAATGACCAAGTCGTGGGCGGTCCAAATCAACAGAATAGGTGGATCATCGATAAAGCGGGGGATCTTGGTAGGTTCCATGCTAGCCTCCTGTGTTGGTGGCTATTGTGCACAAAACGCAAATTAAAACCCGCTGGCTAAATGCTTTTAAAATGCACTTTGCCAGCGGGTTTGAGGATCAGGCTTGTGATAAACAGGTTTTTTGTTTGAAGAGGTCGCCCATGATTTTAAGCACTCCCTCCACCTGTAAGGTCATACCATATTTATTTTGCCAAAGTCAACGGCACCAGAGACAATAATGCTAGAGTAGCGGAAATTTGGACGGGGAAAATTGGCAATGGCGGAATGGGGTCGAAAAGATGCCGAGATGGCAATTGCTTTGAAACGCGCCGAGTTAAATCGCGCGTTGAGCTATAAAGTCAATTATGACGCCGAGGGACATAACATCTGCCTAGCGCTAATACGTTTCAAAGACAATACCATAGATGTGCTTACAGCATATTCTAATGACAGCGCAATTCCAGAATCGATCAGGCTCGGATTGAACTTGATACCGAATTTGTATGCTTTCATGCCGAAAACAGAGTTTTTTGGCTGCGATGGAATGGCGCAGTTCCATACCGAACCGAAGCTGCTCAATTATCTCTTTGCAACTCCCGGCATCCGCCAGAATGTATTTAGCGGTAATCTCCCTATAAACACTTTCTATAAATCGGTTCTCGAAAGTCAGCGCGAACGAGCTATTTGGCATTCGCAACACGTAAAGAGCCCTGACGACCTCGCTTCTGTCACCTTAGTAACGGAGATCAATTGTTGTTCGACTTGCACGGAATACTCAATCAACCGATTTCGGAATCGATTTCCCAACATTCCACTTCTTGTTATTGAACTTGGTAAGGAAGTGGGTAAAAAGCTACCGGTCCAATTCGAGAAAATATCGATCTCAATCACGCCAAAATGATTCGGAATGTTAATTCCGATATCTTTGGAAAAAATGGCTTTTTGCATTCTAGGCTAGGAATTTCGCTAAAGGGAACCTCCGGGTAATGGAATTCAATGACGGCTTTCGACCGATCAATCTGAATAGCTGGCAGTCACAAGGCGACCCTAAGCTGCCGGTGACATAGCCTTAAAGTGAACGACAGTAATTCAGCCATAACCAGCCAGCGGCTTTGCGCAATTTCCCTTAGAAATCCATCGGGCTAGCCCTTCATGTCAAAATTAAAATCCTACACCCGAAAGTTCATGCACTCGGATAAACGCAGACCGCAACTGTAAAATAACTTGGGAACCAGATTCCAACAGGTCAATGATTCGCGCCACTGATTTCCGAAGCAACTTTGCCAGTCGCTGTAATTGCATTAACCTCTAAAAATAAAGCCGGGCGTTTTCTAAATTCCTCTTTAAGCGTCTAATTATGTCGCATTGCTCATGCATACTCTCACTCACTCTAAAGAGCAATCGGGAGAATGACATGCGCAGAAAACGCTTTCGTAACAGTTGTGCCATCGAAGTCGAACTGGAGCCATTGGTTCGCCTTTGGATACTTCGTCTTCTGGTTCCCTTGCAAGGTCATCGCAAATTCTTTATGGAACATGGCTATGACAACGATGAAATTGCCACGCTGTTCGCTTTGCCGGGAACCGGTC
This sequence comes from Methylomonas koyamae, assembly GCF_019669905.1. Classification (NCBI taxonomy): domain Bacteria; kingdom Pseudomonadati; phylum Pseudomonadota; class Gammaproteobacteria; order Methylococcales; family Methylococcaceae; genus Methylomonas; species Methylomonas koyamae. The sequence continues at coordinate 97,331 of NZ_AP019778.1, forward strand.
TTGAGGGGGAATATGATCCAGGCTCAGCCCGCAAACTGTTGCAACAGTGTCATCTCAAAGCTGAAGAATACAGTGAAGAACTGGTTTTTCCGCAGCCTTTGAGCGAAAACCTTCAGAAACTGACGCACTTGGTCGGTCTCAACGAAACTGAATGCCAGTTGCTGGGCTTTGCCGTGATGCTGAATCAGAATCGATTGCTCAACGATGCCAGTGACTGTTTAGGCACCGAATTGTCGATGCTCAAATTGACGTACACACTTGCCGTGCTGTTGGACGTTCCGCAGCAGGCCGTGCAAGAGGCCTTGTCATCGCGCGCACTGTTGGCCGAGTCTGGGTTGTTGACTATCGAAAGGGACTTCAAAAACGTACTCAGCAGCAAACTGGAAATACTCTCCAGCAGCTTTTCCGATCGATTGATGAGCGAATCGACTTCGCCGGTCGATTGGTTGCGCGACATGATCGTACCAAGCCCGGCACCGAATTTGACCTTATCCAATTACCCGCATATCCAAGATCAACTGGATTTTTTGCTGCCCTATTTACAGCAGGCGGTTCGCGATAAACGACATGGGGTCAATGTATTTGTCTACGGTGTTCCTGGAACCGGCAAAACCCAATTAACTCGGTTGTTGGCGGAGCATTTGGCATGTCCCCTCTATGAAGTGGCTAGTGAAGACGACGACGGTGATCCCGCGGACGGCGAACAGCGGCTTTCGACTCTACGAGCAGCGCAAGCCTTCTTTAAAAATACCGATGCGTTATTGTTGTTCGATGAAGTCGAAGATGTATTCAACGATGGTGATGGTTATTTTGGTGGCAAAAGCACCGCGCAAACGCGGAAAGCCTGGATGAATCGGGTACTGGAAGGAAATCCCATTCCAACGTTCTGGTTGGGCAACCGCATTGACAGCGTCGATCCCGCTTTCATTCGTCGCTTCGACTGGGTCATCGAATTGCCGGTGCCACCGAAAGCGCAGCGCGAACGTATTCTTCGCCATAGTTGCGGCAGCGTCTTGACCGATCAGGCCATTAAGCGTTTGGCGTCGTGCGAAGAGTTGGCTCCGGCTGTGATCACTCGCGCCGCGCAAGTGATTGGTAGTTTGCAGGATCGGTTTTCGACGGAGCAGTTGTCATCGGCGCTACAGCAGATGATGAACAAAACCTTGATCGCCCAAGGCTACGCCGGGCTGAATCAAGACGACGCACAACGGTTGCCGGATGGCTACGACCCCGGGTTGATCAACTGCGATGCCGATTTACTGTGGATTGCCGAAGGCATCAAACGCCATAGCAGTGCCAGGCTGTGTTTGTTTGGCCCTCCTGGTACAGGCAAAAGCGCCTATTCGCGCTGGCTGGCTGAACAACTCGAAAAACCGCTGCATATAAAACGTGGCGCCGATTTGTTCAGTAAATGGGTCGGTGGCACCGAGAAAAACATTGCTCGCGTATTTCAGGAGGCCAAGGAAGATAGCGCCGTATTGCTGATCGATGAAGTCGATAGCTTTCTGCAAGATCGCAATCGCAGTCAACATGCTTGGGAAATCACCGGTGTCAACGAAATGCTAGCGCGGATGGAAACTTACAACGGCGTCTTCATTGCCTCGACCAATCGGCTGGAAGGTATCGACAGCGCGGCCTTGCGTCGCTTCGATCTGAAAGTGAAATTCGATGCGCTGAAACCGCACCAAGCCTGGAAACTGCTGCTCAACTACTGTCAGTCATTAGGACTGCCGGAGCCCGATGCCGAATGGCAAGCCGCGATGCACAAACTGGACGGTTTGACGCCGGGGGATTTTGCCGTGTTGGCACGACAGCATAAGTTTCGCCCGATTCACGATGTTAGAGCCATGATCGAGGCGCTAGCCGCCGAATGTGTATTGAAGGAGCCCCATAAACGGCAGCCGATTGGGTTTGTTTGATTACACTGACACTCCATATACCAAATTGGCAAAAACATCTTTGAGCAGAGTTGAACATGATTCCCGCAAAACTGATCGGAAAACTACGACAAGCGAAACACTTGACTATCCTCACCGGTACAAGGGTATCAGCGGAATCCGGTATCCCAACCTTTCGCGATGCGTTGACGGGGTTGTGGGAAATTTTCGATGCCGAGCAGGGCTTGCGAAGAGCGTTTAACTATCCGGTGGCTAGATCAAATCTCGCCGATGTCGGTTAACGCGGCGACAGTCCCTTAATTTTGTACTCCATCACTGACAATCAACATCACCATGCCTATCAAACAAGTGCTCAATCAAGGACGCATCCCGGTTAAAGTCTGGACGGATGAAATCGAAGAGCGTGCTCAGCAACAGCTCAACAATATCTCCACCTTGCCGTTTGTCCATCATCATGTCGCGGCGATGCCCGATGTGCATTGCGGCATAGGTGCGACCATCGGTTCGGTAATTGCCTGTCATAAAGCCATTATTCCCGCCGCTGTCGGCGTGGATATTGGCTGCGGGATGATCGCCTGCCGTTTGTCGCTATCCGCTAACGATCTCGACGAAAAACGGTTGAAGACGATCTTCGATCAAATCAGCCGTGACGTGCCGGTCGGCAGAAACCAGCATAAGCAAGAGCGTGCGCTTACCGATAGAGCGTTACCGTTCGAGCCGCAACTGATGGCGATGACCGAAAAGCATCCGAAATTGCTCAAGGCGTTTGGCAAGTTCTCTAATTGGATTTGCCAGATGGGCACCTTGGGCGGCGGCAATCACTTTATCGAATTGTGTCTGGATGAAGAAAACCGGGTGTGGATCATGCTGCATTCCGGCAGCCGCGGCATTGGCAATGCCTTGGGCGATTACTTTATCGAACTCGCTCGGAAAGATATGGAACGCTGGTTTATCCATTTGCCTGATCGCGACTTGGCTTATTTTCCCGAAGGCAGCGACCATTTCAACGATTACACTGACGCCGTCGATTGGGCGCAACGCTATGCCTTTGCAAACCGGCAAGCGATGGTGGATTTGATTATTGCCGCGTTGCAACGGCATTTGCCACCGTTTGAAATCACCACCGAAGCGGTCAACTGTCATCACAACTATGTCGCCCACGAACATCATTTTGATGCCAATGTCTGGGTGACCCGTAAAGGCGCGATTCGAGCCCGCGAAGGTGATCTGGGCATCATCCCCGGCAGCATGGGGGCGAAATCTTACATTGTGCGCGGCAAGGGCAATCCGGAAAGCTTTCATTCCTGCGCTCACGGTGCTGGTCGAAAAATGAGCCGAACCGCTGCCGAGAAACAGTTCACCACAGCTGATCTAGCCCAGCAAACCGAGGGTATTATCTGCCGTAAGGACAAAGGCGTGATCGACGAAATACCAGCGGCTTATAAAGACATCGATACCGTGATGGCCAACCAGGAGGATTTGGTTGAGGTGCTGCATACATTGAAGCAGGTGGTGTGCATCAAGGGGTAATAGCAAATCTTCTGTCAACAGCGACTGGGCAATCCATTCACAGTCGCCGTCAAGTTAGGCTCCTAGAAGTGCGGTATGCACTTGAAAGATCGCGTCCCTTACTTTCAGATACGCTTCATGAAGGTTCGTTTCTAAATCAGCCAAAAACGTTTCATCCGCTGAATTATTTGCACTGAATTTTACGGCAGGCATGGAGGCCATTTCCTCCAATAAATCAGCCTGTTCTCCAAGAAGATCATAAACAGTGATAGCAGAAATACTGTTTGAGTTGATGCCTGCCTCATATTCATTCAAGATGGTATCGGCTTTCACCAAGACAGAAAAAATATCGACAATCCAATCTTGATGGTTTTTCAACGAAGCATTTTGATCAGCTAGTTCTCGATAGTTAAGTAATGATTGGCGTAGATTCTCAAATTTATCATACAGCCAGTCTTTATTAGGGAAAGTATTTTCGGAGCCGGCTTTTTTTTGATTTACCAAACGTTTTTTTGTGATTCCAGACATACTTGCCCAACAATTTATTATTGATCATATTTTGAAAACAAGTAATTGCGCACAAAAACTAGGATTTATCCTGCGCCTCTAAGTCTCTCTCTATTAAATCAATCAATTGCTGATATGTGTACCTAGCGGTCTCTGCTTTGGCATTTGCTCGGTAGTAATAAACATTTCCAGAGGAAAGACTTAAATGTCCTTTCACGGCATCATCGTTTCCAAGGACTTTTATATCAATTAACATTTTAGTTTTTGCTGACATTTTATATCTCCTGATCTTGTTCGTAGATATTATTTAAAATAAAACTTTCATGGGACTATCTTAAGCTTTGTAATTGCATCATGAGCTAGCTTTGGAAATGGTTCGATATCGACTTTATCTTTGCCTCGTAAATCAATAAAATTGGTAAGTGTCCTGCGTGTTTCATTATCAGCATCGCCCCACTCTTCTGAAAGCTCTAAAGCGTTTGAAATCTCATAAGTTCCATTTTTTGATTCAACATAAAAACCCAAGCGAAGCGTTCTTTCATCAAAACAAGAGAATAGAAATAGATGGCTATCGTTAAACTTATATGTCTTATAAAAACAATCTTCACTCCAAGTGTAATCTGCCGAATATTCATCTTCATAATAATCGGGGTCAACTTCATTAATATTCAGTTCGTTAATCGAAATACCCCAGGTTAACTCCCAAATTTTCTTCAAAAGCAACCAATAGTCTAGCTGCGTAACTTGGGCAGAGACCTTAGCCTTGTTATACTGTTCAATTTCCTGCCAGGAAAGTCCAAGGGGAACCGATTCAGACTCAAGAATTTGGTTAATGGCTGATGCATTTTGATCGTTGCTGAAATAGAATTGAAGTGACTCGGGAATTTCTATTAAGGTTGACATAATTAACTTCCTAGTTTTTTCCAAATAAAACGTCTGAACTGTGCAAAATCGATGTCGGTATCATCTAGTATTCGTTCCCAGCGGGACATAAAGGTTAGCCATTGCACAGCCTGCCAATCCTTGTTTTTCTTTGATCGTTTCCCATTAAGGGTAAGTAAAATCAATGCTGAGTTATCAATATTTTCAAATACCGCTTTTGCATATTGCCTATAAGTCAGCAATTGCCCGGCAGTCACTTTGTGGCCAAATTTAGCTTCAATTAGTACGCCATATTCATATTTATGCGAATCGATAGGATTCCATGCGATAAAAAGATCAATACGCCGATTGGCTTTGGGTACAAATTTCTCAGATTCAACGATAAAAGAACGAGCATTAGTTTCATTTAAGCTAGAAACTAATAACCTATTTTTAGATGAGTAATTCAACAAGGCTATTAAGAAGGCCTTTAGCCTTGCTTCTCCTTTTTTACCATGAGTTACTGGGTCGAGGAATGATGCAATTCCTTTAGTTATTTGCGGCTCTGTGGCATCGAATCCAAGTCGATGCCCTGGATAAATTCCATGATTTTGATTAAGCGATCCGAAAAACCTTTCAAAATTACTCTTTAAATTTTCTCGGTTTAGTTGAATGGGTTTCAATGACTCACAAATTCGCCTGGCAGCCTTTTTATGCTCAGCTAGTAACAGGTGAGCCGTGTCTTGAACTGCCTGTTGTGAAAAGACGTAAAACGGTGGAATAGGGTTTGCCAGCAAATTTATTTCATCGAGAGCTGTGGCCATCTAATAAAATTCCATAAAGAATGAAGACTATAATCCGTCGCCCCTGAGTCTAGCAGCGGTCAAGCTATTCGTCCATGGAGGGGCGAGATAAAGAATTACATGGCGTGTTTGGTAGTGTGCTGCGAGAGTTGCGTACTCAAGTTGGGCTGACTCAAGAGCAGTTGGGATTTGAATGCGATTTAGATCGGACATTTATCAGCCTGCTGGAAAGAGGGCTACGACAGCCCACATTAACCACGCTTTTTGCCCTTGCCGAAAAGCTGAAAATACCTGCTTCAACTATCATCCAACACGTCGAAGAAGCCTATCAAGCCAAAGTGGCAGACAAAAAGCCCTAACATTTCTGATCGGTGACGTTGCGCTCGACTATGTTATTGGGCGGTGTCGTTATCAGAAGTTGCAGGTCATTCTCCAGACGTAAGCGACAAATTCTGGCCTTTAAAAATTATCGATACAATTTAATTAATGCTCGTGCTTCCGTCGCCATTTCAGCGCGTAATGCTGGAGGCTCCAAGACTTCAATGTTGGTGGAGAAGCTTCTGATCCACCAACGCAATTGTTCGGTGTTTTTGACGGTAGCATGCAGTAGATAACGATCATCGTCCAGAATGCTGATTTGCTGGTCCGAGCTTATGGGGGTTTCCAGCAGAAGTTGCTTCATGAATGCACTGATTTTGAAGGTGATGGGAATAGTTTGATCGATGTCGTTGGTGGGATAATCGAATTCGCCCTGTTCAATGTAGTTGTTCAAACTAAAGCCGCCGGGGATATTTACAGCCTTGTCGGTCAGCTCAGCATCGATAAAGCGATGCAAAGCCAATTGCTTGATGTCGATGTAATCATTGATGGTGGCGACTAAATAAATCACGTTGTGGCGGAATACCAATCCCAGCGGATTGACTTCATAGGTTTTGGCGTCCCGTTCGATAGCATGATACGTGGCTTTCATACGCAAATCTTTCAATAAAGCCTCGTAAACCACCGCTAAAACCGTTGCGTCGATTTCGGGAGGCTGCAATGTCAGGCTGCTTGGAATTTGTCGCACTTTATCAACCCAGCCAGCCAGAGGCGAAACCGCCAACACCCTATCAGCAGCTTCAAAATAATCGGCCAGCAGTGATTTTATCGATGGTGGAAGCAACGGCTCCAAAAACATTTCGACCAACTTGAAGCTCAATGCTTCGTTACTGGTCATTGTCGGTAGCTGCACTCGCTTGGTGTTGCTGGGCCATTGCCATCGTAATGGTTTGGTATCGGCGGTGCTGGATATAGGAAAAAGACGAGACACCGACAATTTGACTAAATCGCGCTGTACCGTTCTTATATCGACTTCGTAGCCCGCATCAACAAGCTTGCTCAACAAATCGGGGGTGGAAATGGAATTAGGTGCCTTGGGGATCATGCTCAGCATGTCGAAATAGCGTAGTAAGGAATCCATGATGGTTGTCCGATATTCACTGATAGCTGCGGATTAAAGCACGAATATGTGACAGGGAAAGTCGATTGGAAATTGCCCGACTTACGAGCCTATCTCGCAATGCCGTCAAAAACTGACTGAGACCACCAAACGTCATGGCCAGTTACTGGCCCACACTTCGTCCGGTAACTGGCTTATACCTGCCATTCATAGGTTCAACTCTTCAATCTCCTATCCGGCAGGTTTTGGCCGTTTGGTTGAGGTCGCCAGCGGCTGCTTTGCAGTCCGCCAGTTTCCAAAATCTGGATTTCCCCGACTGGCCGCAATGTAGAAAAGCAACCGGTAAAATTGGGGTCGAAATGTCACCGTCAGCCAAACAAAATGGATGTCAGCTTTCGAATTAATCCACAATCAACCTAAGTCACCCAGGTAATCCTTCTTGCCGATTTCCAACCCGTTGTGTCGCAGAATGGCGTAAGTAGTAGTCACGTGAAAATAAACATTGGGTAGCACAAAGTCTGTCACGTAGGTTAAGCCAGTAAAAGTCAATGTTCGGTCATGCAAGGGCAGCAAAATTGTCTTGGCTTCCGATCCATCGATTTGCTCAGCGGGAAACGAGTTGATATGCGCCAATGTTTTATCAACTCGCTCGATCAACTCGGCAAACGAGTTTTCAACATCGTCGAACTTCGGAGGCTCCTGTCCGGCTAAACGGGAAACAGCACCCTTGGCAACATCACAGGCAATCTGCACCTGACGTTTCAACGGGTACATATCTGGATATAGTCTTGCATTGACCAAAACCCACGGATCGATCTTTTTGGCTTCTGAATGTTCAGTCGCTTTTTCCAGGATTGATCGTAATTGCGTCAGACTGCGAACAATCGGAGGAACGGTAATGGCGTACATGGACAAAGGCATCTGAAGGCTCCTGTGAGGGCGAATTGGTCAAGCGCGTAGTGTAAGCCGCTTTATCAAATCGCGCGATCAATCTTATCGATTCGAATTCGGTTGCCGTGGGGTTAAACTACAGCGCATTAATTTATCGAGATTCGCAGATGGCCGAGCCAAAGCCCGTTCGTAAGAAACATACCAACAGTACCAGTCAACCGTGCTTGTACACGCTGCATATCGAGCTACGTCCCAATGAAATTCGCCCACCGATCTGGCGAAGGCTGGAAGTCGATGGCCGTATCAGCTTGGCGAAGTTACACCACTTTATTCAGGCTGCCTTTGGCTGGAGCGACTATCACCTGCATCAGTTTAAAATTCGAGACAAGCTTTATGCCTTGCCGGACCCTGGCGATGAGCTGGATATGCTGGACGAGCGTAAAGCCTATTTGAATCGCTTGCTGGCTACCGGTGACAGTATGCTCTATCGCTACGATCTGGGTGATAACTGGGAACACCTGGTGACCGTCGAGGAGATTCGCAACGACTTAGACAACGATCCCAAAGGCGGCGCCTGGGTATTGGATGGCGCACGCTCTGGTCCTCCGGAAGATGTCGGCGGCCCGGAGGGTTATGCCGATTTTCTGGAAGTCCTGCAGGAGGAACCGAATTCTGAAGAAGCTGCCCATTTGCTCGAATGGGCAGACGGCGATTTCGACCCTGAGAGATTTGACCGGCGATTGGCCAACGCAGCGATCATGCGTATCTTGTTTAACCGTTGGGGCGGCAAATAATGCTGGTTTTACGCTGTACCAAAAAGCGGCAAACTGCACTCAAGCTGAAAAAAACCGACCTGGTCGATGCGAGTGTCGAAACCTCTAATTTCTGCTCGTGGCACCTCAATCTAATCGAGATCGATGGTCGCCCCTGTCTGTTGGTAGCCAACGACCAAACGCTTTTCAATTTCTTGATTGCCGATGTACCCCAGCTTGACGCTACCCAACTGATCCAACTGTTTAAATCCTATCTGCATTGTGTATTGGCCGAGGAAGGTTTCGAGCAGACCTTTATTCAAAATCTGATGACCGACTTTGCCGAAGTCAGGTTTGCCAACACCAACAGCAGACGAGTGCTGGGCTCGTTAAACGAGCTGGCTTTTTTCTACCTGTGCCACCTGGAAGATGAAGGCGTTCACAGCCCCCGTTTGCCGGAAATTATCAAATAATGAATCGCTTCGTTATGGGCATGATTTCCTCCAGCGCCATTAACGAAGTGCATGATTTGTTCGGCCTAGAGCGTCCGCAAAATCAGTGGTGAATCAGTCCGAGCCGCGACCTCTTAGCCGCTTTGAACGTCGCGCGGTCGCGCGGGTTATACAGTGCGATCAAACACGTTATAGGGGAGATATGGCACGTGCGAATAGTAAAGTATCACGCATTAAGGTTAAATTGATTTGCTAGCGGCAATTCACCGTAACCAATTCCAGCCAATTCGTTGTATAGCGCTGTGAAATCCTCTCCGCCTTAGGCTTCCAGGTCTGGTCGATTTTGGTACTGGCAATGGCAATGCCTTTGGGAAACCGGCGATTGATCTGATCCACGGTTTGCATTAGCTCAGGGCTTTCCTGGGTTTGCTGGCTACCGAATAAATCGAATTGTTCCGGTGCGGCTTGCGGTTGAATCTGGCTGAGTTGCACGCCGCATTTTTGATAGCTATAGCCGGGGCGGTAAATTTCCTTTAGCAGTTGTTGGACGATGCCGGTAATCAATCGACTGTCCTGGCTGGGGAATTGGAGTTTTTGACTGGCGGCGCGTTGGGTTTGCGGTTCGTGTTCGGCGAAAGGATTGGTGCGAATAAAGGCAGTGACATAGCCGGTCACCGAGTGTTGCTGGCGGAGTTTTTCGGTGGCGCGGCAGGCAAATTCTGCTATCGCCGGGCTGAGTTCTGCTAACGTGGTCAATTTGCGACTGAAACTGCGCGAGCAAACGATTTGCTGCTTGTCGGGGGCAATTTCTTCCAGGTCCAGACAGGCAATGCCATTCAGCTCCATGATGGTTCGAGCCATGACTACGCTGAATCGTTGTTGCATTTTCTGCGGTGATTGCCGGGCTAAATCCCAAACCGTGCTTATGCCCAGCTGATTGAGTTGTTTGGATAGCTGGCGACCAATACCCCAGACTTCATCGATCGGCACGATCTTCATCAGCTTTTCCCGTCTGAGCGGATCGGACAGATTCAGTATCCCGCGGGTTTGCGGCCATTTTTTGGCGGCAAAGTTGGCGAGTTTGGCCAAGGTCTTAGTCGGGCCCAGGCCGACGCAGACCGGAATCCCGACCTGACGCTGCACGGCTTGTTTAATCTGTTTGGCATAAGCGATCGGGTCTCGGCGACAAAGATACAACTCGGTGAAATCGAGAAAGGCTTCGTCGATGGAATAGACTTCCACTGTCGGCGCGAAGGTTTCCAGTATCGACATCACCCGTGCCGACATATCGGCATACAGCGTGTAATTGGACGAGAATAGCTGGATCTGATGCTGATCCACCAACTGCCGCACCTGAAACAACGGCACGCCCATTTTGATGCCCAGCGCTTTGACTTCATTACTGCGGGCAACGATGCAGCCGTCATTGTTGCTGAGTACGGCCACCGGTTTACCGATCAGGTCTGGCCGAAACACCCGCTCACAGCTGACGTAAAAATTGTTGCAATCGACCAGGCCGATCAGATTGGCTGGAGGTGTAACGAACTCCGTCACACGGCATGAATGACGTTGGTCACCACACCCCAAACCACCAGCTCCAGCTCGTCGTGGAGTAGAAAATCCGGATAGGCCGGATTTTCAGCGCGTAGTTTCCATTGCTCGTCGTCCAATACCAAGCGTTTGACCGTCAGTTCACCATTCAACGCGCAAATCACGATCTTGCCTGACACGGGTTCTATCGAGCGATCCACCACCAGAATGTCGTTGGGATGAATGCCGGCCCCTAACATCGAATCGCCTTGAGCACGGACAAAAAAAGTGGCTGCCGGTTTTTGAATCAGCAGTTCATTCAGATCAAGGGTTTTGTCGACATAATCCGCCGCCGGCGACGGGAAGCCCGCCGAGACTTTGCTGGCGAATAACGGCAAGCGGCATGCAGACAGCGGCCACTTGGGCGTCAAGATGGCAGGGTAATCCAGATGCAACCCGGCAAACGCACGACGCTTCAACTTGAACTGTAACGGCAGATTCGACATCATCGCTCCATGGCAACTTCTAGGGCTGCATAGTCTACCGTCGAAAATGCATTTGTTCTATATTTGTTCTTTATTCAAGTGTCAGCCATGTGCGGTCGCTACAGCCTGACCACTGACGCGGCAACCCTGGCCGAGCATTTTCAGGTGTTGAGGCAGATTCGATTTCAGCCCGGTTACAACATTGCGCCGAGTCGGAAGATTTTGACTGTCGTCGAACTCGATGATGGCTCACGTAAGGCGGTGAATCTGTTCTGGGGATTGGTGCCCTCCTGGGCGAAAGACAGCAAAAACAGTTCGCACCTGATCAACGCACGCATGGAAACCCTACGGGAAAAGCCCTCTTTTCGCAGTGCGTTTAAACATCGACGCTGCTTGATTCCCGCAGACGGCTTTTACGAGTGGGAGAGCCGAAATGGCAAACAAGCGTTTCACATCCACCGCGATGATCGTCAGCCCTTCGCCTTTGCCGGATTATGGGAGCAATGGCAGCACGACACGGAAACCCTGTATTCCTGCACCATCATTACCACCGCTGCCAATGCATTGATGCAACCCATTCATGAGCGAATGCCGGTGATCATTTCACCGGAGCATTATCACGACTGGCTCAACAAAGCTGCGGATGCGGACCATGCCTATCGGTTGCTCAATGCCCCGGCCTATACCCACATGATTGCGACGTCGGTCGGCGATTGGGTCAATAATCCACGGCATGAGGATGAGCGTTGCATAGCCCCGATTTAGACTAACGCGCAATGTTGGCGTCAATCACAATTGGCACTACACTTTGGTCAACGCAAGCCAGAAACGGGTAGCAGACATGGAAAGAATAATATTGGCACTGTGGATTTTTTCCAGTGTGGCCTTTGCAGAGGGTGATGAAAAGCTCTGGCCTGAAGACAAACCAAAAAACTTTTGCCTAGATCCATCCTTGGAGACCAAAAGCGAAAATTTAGCTAAAGAGCATCCTGAGGATGAGCGATTGGTGAAGCTTGTAGCCTTGCGTTCTGGTTTATGTAATCTGGTATTAAAAAACATCGTTCCGCTAAATACTGCCATCGATATATTTGATGCCGAAAAGGAAAGCGAGATGCAAAAACGCTTACAAGAGGGACAAACCAATAAAGGGGATATCGTTCTGTAAACGACTCAGAATGAGCAAAACTTTTTCCAGAGTTTGTGTCGCTATCGACCCAGGCTGTGTAAAAGCGCTAGCTTTATTAAAAAATCTCACGACCAATTAACCGGGAGTGTAGATGAAGCGCTTCATTCAGAGTACAGACCGAACTCAGGTAAACCTATTTCCTGAGCAACTGGAGGACTTGTCGCCGAGGACAATCCTATTCGGGTCTTTGATGTCATTGTTGAACAACTCAACCTGGACAAATTAGGATTCAAAGGGGTTACGCGAGCCTAGAAAATCGACAACCTACAAGTTAGCGTTTGTTAAGCTGCGTCTTGCTCAGATCATTACCCAAAAATATTTCACATCAAGTTTATTAGCCAACCCATTGAAGTGTGCCAAATCGCCTCAGTCACGCAACAGATTGTTGCTCCATATCGACTTGATATATCAATAAAAACTGAAACAATGCTCCCCCACAGCCAACACGACTGGTTTGATGGAGGGCCTGGTGAAAATATTATTAGTTGCTATGACCGTTCTGTTTTCTGCGGCGATTCTGCTAATCGCCGGGTTTCAGCTAATTCGCTTATGCGTTACCGAATTGGTGGAATTTGTCTTAGAAGACTGGCGAAGTCCCGAACTGAAGTCGACTAATTAATGTAATCGTCATCTAGCAAGGATGCCTTTGGGAAAACTGCCGATCATCATCGTATCATAGGAAATCGTTGGTTTGAAAAAAGCACAGAACGGCTCGATAAGAAATTGAAAATAACAATCAAGTAGGCAAAGTATTTGTTCTTGAACTTTGAGCACCCACCACAAGCCCTTATTGTCAGATCAGTAACCTGAATCCGTGCTCACGCCAGCTTAAACGGCCCTGAGTGCGCAAGGGGCGCATTTTCTCGATACCCGATCCGGCTTGCGTTGTTTTTATCGTCCTACTAGCGATGTGTTTCTCAAAAAAAATCTAGCGTTGCCTTTCATCAGCGCATTTTCTGCCCCTTTGACAGGGCATGGACAAACACCTGACGGCCCGGCCTTATCGGCAAGGAGGGGCGTTCATGAAACATCGGGTTTGCGGCGTCGTTTATCCCGTCGCGGCAGGTGGCTGAACCACCAGGCGTTGCTGCAGATATTCAAATAACCGGGCAACCGGCGACGCCTGCCCCAAATCCAGCCACCACTGTCTGGCTTTGTGTATGACTTGCCCGGCACGATACATGATTTCCTGTAACACTGTTTTGATCCGCCGCCGCTTGGCTGGATGCCGGATCGGCGCCAAGTCACCGAGCAAGCCCAGTTGTCCGAGCAGTCGCAAACAATTGTATGCCAGCATGCCGAGACGCAGGATGGCGTCGTTGGTGTCAAACTTGCCAGACGGTAGACGTTCCAGATCGAGGTCGGTTTTGAACTCGGAGTGGAATTGCTCATGGGTACCGTGGTCGCGATAGCGTTCGATGACCATCGCTTCCTCGTCGTCCAAACTGGTCCACCAGCCTTCCAGTTCGATGTCCGGTAACAGCAGGTGTTGCCCGTGTTTGCTGATGGTACGTTCGATCAGGCGTATCACTAGGCGGAAGCGGCGGGTTTGTTTGCCAAAGCGGCGTTCGACGTTCATCGAGAACAGCGCTTCGCGCTTGCCCGGACGCTTCTCAATGAAGGCGCCGAGCGCCTCGGCTTGCGCAATCCAGCTATCTTTGTCCTGGCGACGTGGGTTCCATTTCACCAAATACTCGAACTGCCGACCCAGAGCCGCCCAGCGGTCTTTTTCAGCCGCCGCTGCAAACAATAACTTGGCGCTATCGAAACCCGAATCCTTGCGCATCAGCACGGCTTGATCAACGGGCACCAGACGTTCGACGCGCGGCAACAGCCGTTCCAGAAAATACTCAATCTCCAGTGACGAATGCCAACGTCCAGGCCGTAGCTCCAAACCCACGCACCAGCCTTCGTTGCCCAGATAGGCCGCTACCGGCGTATACCCGTCCACACCCTGATAGGTACGACTGACCTCTTCCTTCTTGCTGCCGCTTTGATCCATCACAAAGGTGTCTATGTCCAGGCAGACGTACCCTTTGTGCGGTGTGATCGGCGCGTCGGAGCGTTCAATCAAGCGCATCGACATCTCGTCCAACGGCTCCCGCAACGCATCACTGACGCGGTCCAGTCGTTGCCGCAACCAGACGCTGCCCGGCACTTTACGCAGGTTGAGCGCCTGCTTGAAAAACCGGTCTTCCCGAAACGGCTCGATCGCCTCGAAATCGCTCTTGCCGATGCTGAGCAGGGCGGTCGCTGATTTGACCACGTCCGAAGTCTTGATACCTTGCGAGACCGGTATCCGTCCATCAACCACCGCTTCAACATTGATGATGTCCAGGCATTGCCCGACCAAGGCCAGCCCGGCATACGAGGTGAATTCCTTTTTTGAAGCTTTCAGTTTGAAGCGACTCATGAGCAGTTAGGGTGAAAAAATAAACGCCAATTATCCCTTATTTATCATTACATTACAGAGCAATTGGCGCGCAGGAACACGGACTAAGGAGTAATCTATCAAACGAATTATTGTGATATTGATTCAGTTCCGATACAAATTGCTCATGGAGCGGAGAAATGCGCAACAGTTATCAACAGCCACCCATAGTTATCCACAACATTCCGTGTTCAAACTGCGTTAGTTTCGTTGTTTGCGAACACTAATCCCGTTTTTTTTAACCATTAAGACCGTAGTAGCGCTTCGTTTATTCCGTTTTAAAGAAACATGAAATAAACGAATTCGATCGTTAACTTACTGAAATTAATAAAGAAATCCAGCTAGACTAAGATTTTAGTCTTTCTATAGTATTAAATTAGTCTTTCTAAGTACCGCCGCAGTCATCGGCGGATAAAACCAAAATAATTTCGTTAAATTGAATTTGATTTGACTTTGATACCCATTTCGGAGAATACAAAGATGACATGAATATATTGCTGAGCAGTATGAATAAATCGCCCTACCGCTAATTTCTTACTCCGTAGTATAACGACATGAAGTTAAACGCCACATTCGACATTTAAGGTGATTCCATCCCAGAAGCATAAGGAAAGCACTACTTTCTAGTTTCCACATAAATTCTTTAATGTTTGGGGACCAGAATCATCCGTAGTCTCGCGACATCAAGCTTACCTTAATTACGCTCCATGTTCATGCGAAGGGAAGCTCGAAAAACCTGTTTCCCTTAATTACACCAAAATAAAATCAATAGGTTATATGCGGTTTAGGATGTTTGCCCTGCCCTGCCCTGCCCTGCCCTGCCCTGCCCTGCCGCACGCAACAATTGTCGACAAAACCCACTGCTTTCTCCGTAGTATAACGACATGAAGGATCATTTGTATCCTTGCGTTTTTTACAGAGGGTTTAGCCAATTGTTTACCGTAGTCATGCTACATGAAGATCAATACCCTACTTATCTAACATTTCATTTGGTGCAATATCCGGTACCGGACACCAAAGTTATGCCGAACTCGTGAATAACGCACAGTAACCTCTACTTGTCTTACTACCGTAGTAGCACTACATAAAAAATGTCCAATTTCAACTCAGATGTACCCCTGCTAAATTTTAGGACCTTCAACCTCCAAACGACAATTTCCCGCAAATTTAGGCGATATCAACTACTTACTCCGTAGTAGAACGACATAAAAGTAATGTTGGGGCGAGATCGAATTCGTTCTGTTTGATCCTCTTAACTTCGCAATTTTTTGTTGGTACGATTTAATCGATACAGATACCTTCTGTCCGGCACCGGACATTTTAACTAAGGATCACAACAAATCTCCGTAGTATTGCTACACATAAGAATTATTGAATCTTCTAAATTCAAACTCAGGTAACCTCTGATGAATGCTCTATTCGTGAAGAATTAACTTGTAACCAATTGATTTTACAAGTACTGGAATTTGAGATATCGAATTTTCGTAGGCCCCAAGTTCTACTTTGTCTCCGTAGTGTCGCTACATTAAGATACTTTCTAACCCCTTCAATTGAGCTCAATTTGCTCCTATGTGAATTAAAATCAACAAGGTACGTACTCAATAAAGCTCGATGAAGTATAAAATTTCAATTTCTTTCTCCGTAGTAGGGCTACATGAAGGATATGCTTAATTAGCAGGCTGTTGAAAAAATGGTTGATATACGTTTGCGCAGTGACAAAATTGACTACATATTGCTGACTGTTGCAAAGAATGCTACTAGATATAGACTCCCTAAAGTGCCAAAGATACAAATTCAACAGCCTGCTAACCCAAACTTAACGAACCTTTATTTCACCGTAGTTTCAGTACACGAAGAAAGCAACTGAGCAAAATTGGCAAGTGACTTCTTCTAGTTGATAAGATTTTCACCCATACAAGGATCGAAAATCAGGAGTCTATATTGGCTGCCTTCGGTACCCCTAGCCATCAGCGCCAATTTGGCTTTGACCCCGCAGGTGGATTAAAGCATTGTATCTCGCACCACTCGACGATGTTTGGCGAGCCCCTAGTTTTCACAACCGAAAGTCCGCCCGGTGCTATTCCTTTCAGAATTTACTTTAACTTCGCTCGCTCTCGCTTTGCTTTCCTGACAAATTGGTGAAAATTGTGGCCAATTAGAGTGCTTCCGCCATCTTTATAGTTACTTTAAGCGACAGCTAATATGCCGCGATAGTGTGTATGGAAGGGCTGCAGGTTCATAAACTGCCCAACGAACAGGGAAAGCGCGTTAGGGCCAGACACGGCTAACCGAGATCAATGCTGATATGAGTTCCAGCGACAATTGAGCAAACTCGCTTGGTATAGCGGACAGTTCAGAGTTCCACCCAAAAATCCGCTGGAATTATTCATGTTGGGCCCGTGTCGCCAAAGAGAATGGGCTAACTCAAGCGCAATTGAGGTATGTGAAATAGGATTTGAGGGTATCTGGTCGGCGCAATCAATGCACTACGGGTAAGACATGCCGGATTAGCTAGTCCGGAGATTTCTCGTGCGATTAGGCTGTTAAGCCAAGAACCCACAGTAGTACTCCGGCTGCTACAGCCGGACCGCCACGGGATGCTCTTTCCTTCAGGCTGGTGACGAGGTCAAATTTGGGCAGAAATGTAAGAAATTCTTAAGTCAAAATTTTGTCCGGTACCGGACACTTCTACAGTTGATAACGTTCTTACTCAGTATTTCGAATAAATTAAGATTTGTTACGTGCATTGAAAATTGTCCGCGAGTAGCGAATAGATGGTCAATAAAGCTTTGAAACACATAACATATAACCTATGCCCTTATCTGTTTGAAGTTAACGGACGGATTTAATGTTTGGCAGATTCAGAAATCTTATGACTAGAGCAGTCCTTGAAGAGTGGATATCGCCATTCATCCTGTTTTTATCTAGATGGACAAAGACTAAGCCATATCCACTACAAAGAGATGCTATTTAGGTGGGATAAAATGTAAATATTCGTTAATTTAATTCTTCCGTCGTCTTGAAAATTCAAGGACAAAAGGTTCACTTCTTCCTGTGCCGTGTATGACAAAATCGCACCAATCAAACTGGTCACGAAGTTGCTTTAATACTGCTTCCATACGCGGACGTAAACGGGAGCGATCGCCATGCCAATGGATCACATCTGCTATGTACTCAAGCTCTTTTTTATAATAGTTACCTTGGGTGCAAAGGAAACGATAAAGTGCCCTACCGTTTGCTGAGGATATCTGCCTGCGCATTTTCCAGTTATGGAAGGTCGCCTGTTCCTTAAGCCACTTAACCATAAGCGGTGAGAATTGGGCAAATATCAACCCGTCTTCTTCATAAGCTCGCCATTGAATATCGACAAGTCTGATCGTTTGACCATCCCAACTTTCTCCAAGGTATAAATCCTTTTTTCGTGTTTCCAGTTCGATGCTGACGTGAGCAAGCCTTCTTATTGATTCAATAGTTGCTTTGTAATTCAGACCCGAATCATTGATACCAAGTTCTTTATTGATCTGCCCTACTGTTGCAATCATAACCTGTACAGTTAGGTTTCCCCGCTCATCGTTAAGCCATGATGAATCGTTAAGAGGAACTGGTAGTTTTGATCCCTGCCCAATTAAGCGCCTACCCGATAACTGAAGCATTGCGAATAGAACGTCTTCGTCCTCGATAGTCACCGGTGGTCCAAAACGTCTACCCCGACCAAATGGCGTTTCAAACGCGAATGCCAAATCTTTATCTAGCATGTTGCGCTGACAACGTGCTGGAATGGGAACAAAAATTGGTAAACGTGCTAAAAGAGTTGGGATGGCATTCGTGTCTGAAACAGACAATGAAGTGAATAAACCCAATTGCTCTGCTTCTAGCAAACGTGCATCAGCAGCCTTCACTAACTTTCTACCGATACCCTTTATTTTTTTTCGATTTTCAACAGGCAGCGTATGTGTAGCTTCTTCGACTATTGTGTCCATCGTCGCTAAATCAATTGCCTGTTCTTTTTCAGCATCGAATAAATCCTTTTGCCGTTGTTTCGACTCCGCATTTCGCTTAGCAAGGAAGCTGTCCATTTTTGATTGCGAAGCTGCCATTCATAACTCCAATATAGGTCTCAAACGGTATATCTAGTGACAAGTATGATCGTAAAATACTAATTGGTCAATGTACAATACACTAAGCAGTGTGGTACTATCAAGCGTATTGTACAGTTAGGAATAGAACTGTCCGGTACCGGACACTTAGGAAACGACTCTAAAAGATAGGGTGAAAGCAAAATGGCAGCAGAACAGATCACAAATATACCCGATTACGCAAAACTGAAAGTACTTACAATCGGTAATCATAAAGGCGGAGTAGCAAAGACAACTTTGTCAAAATTACTGACAGAGTACAGCGTCCGTGAAGGGAAACGAGTTCTGGGCATTGATATTGATCCACAATGCAATTTCTCCGCAAGATTTGTACAAATGACAGAAGACGGCGGTACGCCACCTTTTCATCCAAATTTTGATCCTAAGGATCCGACTTGGGACGAATTACCGTATGCACCCCCAGGATATTGGTCAATAGCAGAATTTTTCCGATTGGGATACGCAGAGCCTTACCCCACGGACCACCCTACTCTAAGTTTTATCCCATCACACAAAAGAGAATTGACATCTTTTCTAGAGCAAGTTGAGAGGAATAGTATTCAAGAAGCCGTTGTGGAGCATATGAGGGCTATGTTGTCGATGGAGTATTACCAAGACGAATTCGATCTCGTCATTGTCGATACCCCACCCCAAACCTCCGCATTAACAGCATCTGCAGCGCGTGCAGCCACCCACTTATTAATACCGACAGAAATGCAAGAAGACTCCGTTGCTGGCATGGCTGATATGGCACAACTATGGCAAGCCGAGAATCAGGTGCGCGATACCAATAAATTACAATTGGTTGGAATCCTGGCAACAAAATACGATCCACAGTCAGCTGCCCAAAGAAAAACAATGGAACAGCTAATTCAGAATGAAGTATTAGGGGACAAGTTAATTTACCCACCAATGCGTTATTTACAGACATATGCTAATAGTTCTTCAACCTTCGCGAACCCGCGCTCACTCTTTGAGATGCACGAAAATACACCAGCTCGAAATGAGGCAGAACAATTTTGCAAAGTAATTTTTGAGAGGATCTTCAAATGAACGAAGAAGGACTACCCAGAAAGCCGGGGCTTTTAAAAAGAAATGCAGTAGGCGTACAGCCTGGTACGATCTCAAAAGTAGCCGCGCAAATTGCGGCGGCTGAAAATGCAAAACAACAAGAGTACGAACTACGGCAAGTACCGCTGGCAGATATTCAGCTATGGGAAGATCAGCCAAGGACATTTCATTTAACGCTTAGTGACATCTATCGTGGATATATCCAAGAGGATGATCCGTATCGAATGAACAAAACCGAGGAGTTGGAAGGCATTATCACTTTGGCGATGAGCTTAAAGGAATTTGGTTTGCTTAATCCACCAATTGCATTTGCATTGCCAGGAAAACACGTTCAGTTAATGGGTGGGCAACGTCGAACGATGGCTGCTATTTTTGGTTTATTTCATCTGGAAACCATCATAGATGAGCATGAAAATAGGGTTCATGAGTTAACAATCAATCCGGAGCCGGATTTAACCCTCTTGCATGTTGAACGAATAACCGTAAAAGTATTTTTACGTAAACCACAAGCACAAACGGTAGAACGCCTGGGTATCATCGATAATGTTCAACGCGATGATTTATCTATTGGTGACAAATTACGATGGCTGATAAAGTTCTCAGCGCATCAAGAAGAGAAGGGAAGGGCGGTCCGGTGGCGTGATTTGGTTGATACTTTAGGACTTTCGAGATCTCAAGCCTATGAATGGATGAACGTAGTCCAAACGCGAAATGATGAATACGTTAGACAGGTCATACAATTCGTTATTGAGGGAAACGCATCGTTTGCCAGGTTACTGGAATTAGCTAAAGCGGACTCTCACCAACGAGCTCATCAGTTTCGCCTATGGTTTGGTGAAAGAGGAGGGCGTGGCAATACGGCAAAGGTTTCCCTGGGACACACCACAAATCTAAATGCGTTGAAATCGTTGGTTCTAGCTAACGTCGACGACGATCATTTGGAAGAGTTCAAGGCTCTAAATTGGGATGATCCTAAAAGTGTAAAGAAAGCCTTTGCAACATTTTTAGACTATTGGATAGAAAAAAATGGCTGATGTTCGTCCCCAGGGTATCAAGGCAAATGCATCAATTAGGAAAGTCACAGTAAAGCTACCAGCAGCACTGAAATTGTCGTTACCAGCCAAGATATTGGCAGATGGTTATAACATGCGCCAGAAAAGTAAATGGGTTGTCGAAGCAATACAATCCTTATTAGCAAAGAATGGATGGGAAGGGGCCTTGCTTTCCGAATTGGTTGTCAAACCAAATTCACAAGATGTATTCAGTATTCCAGACGATTTAGTTGCCAAAATCAATATGGAAGCTCATCGAGTAGCATTGCAGAATCCCAGTCTTAATGCCAATCAATCTACAATTATTCGGGCGGCCATTAACAGGCGATTACTAGGCTTTTTCCAAAAGCCTGAATGAATATGTATTTAGTTTCATCCGAAACATTCGTTTACAAGAAGATCGGCAATAAGTGTAGGTGATGAAGTGCATTGCTTTACTCTAGATCAAATCTGTTGAGCTACTTGGAAGATGGGATGTATTAAGGTTATTAGAAATAACTATAAAACCCTATTATCTTCGCAAAGGGGTAGGGCATGGCCAACGTAGCACCCACAATGTTTGAGATTTTGTTAGAGCGACAACATTCATATACCGTTGAGCGCATGGCCGAGGTCTTGGTGCCGCGATTCCACCATCTCAACGACTGCTTAAGAAAGCTGCTATGCTTGTGCGAGCACATAAGGCTGTACTGAAGAGTGGTGATTAGCTGACTGCAGCCAAAATCGCGCAACTGGCAGGATTGAGCAAACAAACTCCGAGCGCTCAGCCCAATAAATAGAAAACCAGGGAATGATTTTTACAATAAACCATGGCGGCGTCGATTACTTTCCGGATTACGGGCGGGACAGTGCGGAAGGCTTTCGGCCAATAAAAATCATTGGAATCTTTAAAGGCCACAAGGACAGCGGGGCAGTGGCATACTGGATTCACTCGGACAACAGCTTTTTGGGGCAATCGGCCTCTGGATTTGTTGGCGCCGGAGCGGGTTGCCGAGGCTGCCATAGACGAGGTTCAGGAACTGGCGCATAGTTAATGGAGGAGCTTCTCCGTTACCTGTCGATGAGGAAAAGTTTCTCATACCCAGTCTACACATCAGCTTCATGTTACGGTCATCTCGCTTACGAAGGGTGAGGTTTTCCACCGGCTCCATCGAAGAGACAATTCGATCCGGACATACATGGGAATGTGCGTTTTAGTCTGATTCAAGATAAATCGTGTAAACCTATCCCCGTGCTGTAAGGTGGGACGACGAGAGTGATTCACGATGTACCTTACACACCAGGTTTTAAGAACTTCGATAAAGGCAAGTTAGTTGACCAGGTTCATTCAACCGTTGTGGTCAATCAGTAGTTTCAACTCATCGATACCGAGAAGCACCAATATCCGGCCACACGAAAGTGTGCCGAGGCCTTCCATCATCACTATCCACAAATCCAAGGGTTGTGTCGGATATCCAGGCAAGACGAGTCCACACACGCTGTCGTGCATTTTGGTAATGGCATTCCTGGCAACGTAATTAAGTCGGAAAAGAATTCACGCAATTTGTTGGGCGACGCCGAAGCATACGACACACAGCTAGGACTAGCCGATCGAATAGGTAAAAGTGGCCCCATTCGTTTGAACAGCGAAACCGGAATTTAAAGTGAAATCCCTGCCATGGTTTAGGCAGCCAACTTGAGGCTTAGCAAGCCATCGTTATACGCCCGTTGTGGCGCTTTTCGTTCCAAACTGGAATGCGGTCGTTCGTGGTTGTACCACTCGAAATAATCCAGAATTGAGGCGCGGGCTTGACCGACTGAATCCTGAACGTGCAGGTAGACTCGCTCGTATTTGACGGATCGCCATAGCCTTTCCACCAAGACATTATCCCGCCAGGCGCCGCGACCGTCCATGCTGAGCTGGCAGCCCTTGCCTTTCACGGCATCGACAAACGCCTTGGCGGTGAACTGGCTGCCTTGGTCGGTGTTGACGATGTCCGGGCTGCTGTAGCGCTTGAAAGCCTGCTCCAACACATCTACCGCATGACAGGCTTCCAGGGTGATCGCGACCTTGGCGGCCAGGACCTTACGAGTCGCCCAGTCGACCACCGCCGTTAAATACGCAAACCCTTTGGCCAGCGGGATGTAGGTCGTATCCAGTGCCCAGACCTGATTGGCACGGTCGATGGTCATGCCGCGCAGCAAGTAGGGATAGATATCGTGATCGGGCGTCTTCTTACTGGTATTGGGCTTGCAATACACGGCCTCGATGCCCACGCGCTTCACTTGTGCCCTGTGGGTATCAAGGTTTTCACATGCTTACGACCGACCTCGATGCCTTGCCGATCGAGCTGATCACGCAGTTGGCGAGCCCCCATGACCGGGTGTTTCAGGTGCAGTTCGTCGAGTCGGCGCATGATGTCCAGATCGCGCTCCGAAACCGGCTTAGGCAGATAGTACACACTGCCGCGACTGATGCCTAATAGCTCGGCCTGCCGACCAATCGGTAGTTGGGATTGACGGTCGATCATGGGTATCAGCAATCCCGCCTTGGTGAGCGCGTTCCCTAAAAAATCGTTCTCCAAGGTCAGTTGGCCGATTTTCGCGTGTAGGGCTTGTAGATCGACGGGTGGCGATTCGGGCTCCGTGGGCTTTCCAAACACCTCGGCAGCCCGCTCGCTCAGTTGCTTCTTCAAATCAACAATCTGATTTTGATGAACCTCAAACTCCTGGGTCAATTGGGCCAAGGTTTTATCGCTAGCCAAGGCCGCTAGGGCAACTTTGGCTTCGAAGGCCGCTGAATGTTTTCTTCTCGGATTTTGGGACATCTTCTGCTCCGTTTCTTTGTCCTTGCGGACGTTCAAAAGTAGCAGGGTTTTTCACTTAACCGACTGTTCAATTTTTTGGGGCCGGCTCTGGTGTCAATATCCTATTGGAGAAAAATCTAATGCAGCACCGCTCTCCGGTCCCGTGCGGTTTGCGGCGGCATATATAGCGGAGCAGTTGGCGGATTGTCATGGAATAGGTAGGGGGGACAGATAAGAGGGCTTTCACATTTAGTCGGAGTAGCCGGAGCTAAATTGGTCGTTAAAACGGGGGAGGGGCGCAAAATTCTTTTGATTTTCACTTGGTTATAAGACCACTTAAATAAATCAAGGTTTAATATAGCTACTGCTGATAAGGATAATAATCAGGATTTGTTATTAGTAATCGTTAAATATTTTAGTTAAACACTGAATAAATTATTTTGTTTTTATGTCTGCAAACGTCCGGCAGCCAGGTCAACCGTGGCAATCAGCCAATCACGCGTGCTTGAGCGAAAGACGGGCTTGCTGAGTCAAAATTGGGACGGACGCTACACAGCTGCAGTAAACCAAAACCGCCAAAATTAAGGAGAGAGGCCACGGCGTATGGGTTTCGACGAATCCACCCAAGGCATACGGATTGTCGAACACGCTTTCTTGATATTAGGTAACGTGCGTTATAAGTTCCTGGATGTGACAAAACCGCGATTGTGCGAAGGCTGCTTTCGTTTTATATGGTGCATATTTGATGCAGTTTTGAAGAAACTTTGGTGTTTGGTGTTAGAACGCATAGCATCCCGAGAGTGGACCAATACCATCGAAGTATTCTTGAGCGTTTTGAGCGAATCACGGAGCAGCCATGTTTTTAACAAACCATTGAATTTCAACGGTTCTGAAATCTGTAAACCGATTCATTTATACTTCGGGGGGAGCTAACGGCAAAATTTATTACCAAGTAAACCGGCCCACAGGGTAACGGACTACCATGACCATCAACCAAAACCCGGAACAAGTCGCCCGCGATCAAATTGACACGCTATTGGAGCAATCGGGCTGGGCGGTACAAAACAAAAATCAGATTAACTTCTATATTGGTGAAGGTCAGGCTGTTCGGGAATACCAAACCGATACCGGCCCGGCCGATTACATTCTGTTTGTTGGCGGCAAACCGGTCGGCGTGATTGAAGCCAAAGCAGAGCAGCACGGCCACAAACTTACCAGTGTCGAAGATCAAACCGCCGAATACGCCGCCGCCAAACTGAAGTGGGTTAACAACAGCGAGCCTTTGCCATTTTTGTACGAAAGCACCGGCGCCGTCACCCGCTTTACCGATGCCCGCGACCCCAAACCGCGCTCCCGCGAAGTATTCGGCTTTCATCGCCCGGAAACCCTGCAGGAATGGCTAAACCAAGGCAGCTCCCTACGCAGTCGCCTGCAAAACTTTCCCCAACTCGACCCCACTGGCTTGCGCGCTTGCCAGGAAATTGCCATCAACAATCTGGAAGATTCCTTCAAGCACAATCGCCCGCGCGCCTTGATCCAAATGGCTACCGGTTCCGGCAAAACCTATACGGCCATCACCGCCATGTATCGCTTGCTGAAATTTACCGACGCCAAACGCATCCTGTTTCTGGTCGATACCCGCAACCTGGGCGAACAGGCCGAGCAGGAAATGATGAGCTACACGCCCGCCGATGATAACCGCAAGTTTACCGAGCTCTATAGCGTGCAGCGCCTGCAGTCGTCCTACGTCGCCAAAGACAGCCAGGTGTGTATCAGCACCATTCAGCGCCTGTATTCCATACTCAAAGGTGAAGAACTCGACAGCAACTTGGAAGACGTCAATCCCGCAGAACTGCTGACCAAACCCAAACAACCCATGCCGGTGGTTTACAACGCCAAGCTGCCGCTGGAATTTTTCGACTTCATCTTCATCGACGAATGCCACCGCTCGATCTACAACCTGTGGCAGCAAGTGCTGGATTACTTCGACGCCTTTCTGATTGGCCTCACCGCCACCCCGGACAACCGCACTTACGGTTTTTTCAAGAAAAACGTGGTCAGCGAATACACCCACGAAAAAGCCGTCGCCGACGGTGTCAATGTCGGCAACGAGGTGTATAAAATCGAAACCCAGATCACCCAAGCGGGCGGCAAAATCCCGGCCAAACTGCAAATTCAGAAACGCGAAAAGCTCACCCGCAAAAAACGCTGGGAGCAGCAAGACCAGGACGAAACCTACAGCGGCAAAGAGCTGGATAACAGCGTGGTCAATCCCGATCAAATCCGCACCGTGATCCGCGCCTTCAAAGACAACTGGACCGGCATCTTCCCCGGCCGCCAGGAAGTACCGAAAACCCTGATTTTCGCCAAAACCGACAGCCACGCCGACGACATTATTCAAACCGTGCGCGAAGAGTTTGATGAAGGCAATGCCTTCTGCAAAAAAGTGACTTACAAAGCCGAAGACGACCCCAAATCGACGCTGGCCGATTTCCGGAACGCCTATTATCCGCGCATCGCCGTCACCGTGGACATGATCGCCACCGGCACCGACGTTAAACCGCTGGAATGCCTGCTGTTCATGCGCGACGTGCGCAGCCGCAACTACTTCGAGCAAATGAAAGGTCGTGGCACCCGCACCCTGGATTTGGACGGCCTGAAAAAAGTCACCCCGTCCGCCGTCAGTGCCAAAACCCATTACGTCATCATCGATGCCGTCGGCGTCACCACCTCGTTAAAAACTGCCAGCCAGCCCTTGATTACCAAACCCACGGTATCGCTGAAAGATTTGGCTATGGGCGTGATGCTGGGCGCCAACGACAGCGACGCCGTCAGCTCGTTAGCCGGGCGACTGGCGCGACTCAATCACCAACTGGACGCCGGCGACCGCCAAAAAATCCAGCAACAAGCCGGCGGGCACAGCCTGAGTCAAATCGTCAGCGCCTTGTTCAATGCCATCGACCCGGATGCGGTCAGCCAAAAAGCCTGCGAATTGGCCGGTTTGCCTGCCGACGTCGAGCCCAGCGAACAACAGTATCAACTCGCTCAGGCGCAAATGGTCAAAGAGGCGTCTAAGGTCTTGAACGGGCCATTGATCGAACTGATCGACAGCATCCGCCGCGACAAGGAACAAACCATCGACCACGTCAATCTGGACACACTCGAGTTTGCCGGTTGGTCCGCCGATGCTCAGGCCAGTGCCCAAAACCTGGCGCAGGAATTTGCCGACACGCTGGCCAGCTACAAAGACCAGATCGAAGCGCTCAGCATCTTTTACGACCAGCCGCAACGCCGCCGCGACATCACCTACGTGTAACGGCTTGCATTTGAAAGCGGCTGGACTCGCATTTATCGCCGATTTCGGCTCAGATTAACTGCAACTGAAAATTCCGCTGAGCTCGAATTAATTGCAACTGAGCTTGCATTTATTCCTTCGGGCTCGCATTTGCTATTCTCCAGCTCACTTTAACTGCAAATGAAACCAAGCTTTAAATCGGCAAGCCTGCTGCCAAAAATTGGCTACGCAGTTCCGCTGCGCGCGTAGCGTCTAAGTTATTGCTGAATAGCGACTTGATTTCGGCCGGCTTGACGTCGAATTGTTCAACCAGGTCTTTGATGCGGTAGCCGTGACGAGCCAATGTCGGCTCCAGGTCGTCCAGTTGACGGGATAATACCGAATCAATCAAGTCGGCCGATATAGGCGTTTCGCCGGTTTGGTAGCCCGCTTCCAAGGCCAAAGCCAGATGCAGTTGGATTTGCAACGGCGTCCGCAAGCGTGCGGCCAACTGATCGATGGCCTCCGCTGTCAGGATCGATTCAACCGCCGTCTCGTTTTTCGTACAGGATTTCAGCAGCCAATGAATGTATTCGCGCTGGCTGCCGGCGATGCCATCCAGGTTGAACACATCGGTGCGGAAGCCAATCTCTTCCATCGTCGGTCGCCGCAAGTCGTTGCGTAATTTGGGGTGGCCTGACAGTACCACGGACAAGCGGCCATCGCCGTCCTCGATCACTTCCATTAGCCGCTTCAAACCGATCAAGGTGTGGCCGTTCAGATCGTGCGCCTCGTCGATGAATAAAGCCACCGGCCGCTTGTTCTTGGCTATTTTTGCCCATCCCCTCGAAAAGGTAAAAATTAGCAATATCTAATAGGCTAGTATGCACATAGCCTATTTCCACCATGTTATCTGGCACATAATTCACTCCCGCTATTACCCATTTCAACACGAGCCCTTACGTTTGCCCGAGTACGCAAGCGCCTGTCAGTCTGTCTATTGACAAACGTAGCCCATCGGCTACACTTAAATCATGGTCGATATAAAGAAAACCAATGTTTATGCCCGATGGCTGGACGATCTTCGCGATATTCGTGCTCGCGCAAGAGTTTTGGCCAGGGTCGAACGTCTGGTTGCTGGCAATCCGGGTGACGTTAAGTCGGTTGGGGAAGGTGTATTAGAAATGCGAATCGACTATGGCCCCGGTTATCGGGTGTATTTCACGCAACGCGGCAACGAAATCGTCATTTTGTTGGCTGGTGGCGATAAAAGCACTCAGGATGCCGATATTAAAACCGCCCAAGGTCTGGCCCGTAACCTCTAGGATAACCGCAATGACAAAAACTATCATCAGCCGCTACGATGTCGCCGAGCACTTGAGAACCACCGAAGAAATGGCGGCCTATCTGGATGCCTGCATTGAGGAGGCCGATGGCGATGCGGCCTTCATAGCCAAGGCACTTGGCGATATTGCCCGTGCACGCGGCATGTCGCAGATTGCCCGAGATACTGGGCTTTCCCGCGAAAGCCTGTATCGATCCCTGGACGGCGAGCACATCCCCAGTTTCGATACGATCCTCAAGGTAACGAAGGCGTTAGGCATTCATCTACATGCCGATCCGGCCTGATCTTGGGATTGAAAATCCAACAGCTCGAAAACTTACGTTAGCATCTAATATAATTCGATTATTGGCTTTCTTGAGCCTGCTGACGGTCAACACCCGGCCAGACTTCGGTCGTTCATCCGATCGCCAAAGCGGCTACTGGAACGTCGAATCCAATCCAGGTAACTGCTGCTCGCACACCTACTAAGGCTTTATCTTTACGGAGCACCTGGTCTTATAAAACATTGACCTAGGCCAATAGTCGGTTATCATTTTGACCATGATTTTTTCTCGTCGTTTACATATCCGGGTATCGCTCGTCCTGATTCTGACAGTTCTCAGCCATTTCGGCCTGAATCCCGCTCTGTATTCGGGTGAAGTCTGGTGTTTTGGCGAGGACGGTCATGTTGCCATGGAATCGGCTAACCACCATCACGATCATGAATTCAGCCATAACGTAAAGCACTCGGTTGACGAAACCGGGCAAATGGCGATGGGAAAATCCCATTGCACGGATATTGCCTATCCCAATGCCGAGCAGATTTGTAACATTGATCCCATCAAGGATTTCTCGAAACACTTCTTGAATGATTGGGTATTGGCCCTTGGCGCTATCCTATTCATTCTTTCATACCTTTGCCCGCCTACTTTCCGCTTACGTTATCGTCGCCATCGGCATTTTGTCGATTCAGGGCACCTCGCGCTACGTAGCATCGTTCTACTTAATTAGCCGTCTCTTCATAAACCCAACGTCCTTGCAGTTTGGTGCTGCGGGCTTTGCTTTGTATTTTTTATGAAGAGAGATTTCCATGTTTGCAATCAAAACGCGACTCAGCAGTCGTGTCGTTTTGTTATTTTTCTTGTCGGGTCTGGCGATTGTTGCCAACGCGGCGGATGAACCCTTAAATCTTAAGCAACCGCTTAATACTCTAGCGATCGACAGTGTGCCGGAAGAGCCTATGGGCACGCTAATCTTGCCCCAGGCACTCGCGATTGCCTTGCTTAAAAATCCCGAATTGTCCGCTTATTCGTCGGAAATTCGCGCGCAAGAGGCTGCCAGTCTGCAAGCGAGCTTAGTGCCGAATCCTGTTTTTGGTGCCAATGCAGCCAATTTCGGCAATAGCGTAATTCGCGGTTTTGACGGCGATGCCGTTACATTGCAACTCAGCCAGTTGATCGAACTGGGCGGGAAGCGCGCGGCACGGACGACGGCAGCCGATCTCACCAAGCAATTGGCCGCTTGGGATTATGAAGCCAAACGGGCCGACATCTTGACATTGGTGACGCAAGGGTTTATCGATGTGCTCATCAGCCAACAGCGCTTGGCACTGACCCAACAAATGCAGGCCTTGGCCCAGCAAACCTACGACAGCACGGCGGCACGGGTGCAAGCCGGTAAAGTGTCGCCCGTCGAAGAAAGCAAAGCCAAAATCGCGTTATCTTCGGCGCAAATTGAATTCCAAAGGACCTTGCGCGAACTGGAAGCGGCCAAGAAGCGTTTGGCGGCGACATGGGGCAGTAACTCACCCCATTTTGAACAGGTGAGCGGCAATCTGGAAACCCTTGAACCACCACCCAGTTTGGATAGCCTGCTACAGCGGCTTAGCGACAATCCCGACCTCGCGCGTTGGGCAACGGAGATTACCCAGCGCCAAGCGTTGGTCGACGTTGAAAAAAGCAAAGCGATTCCCGATTTAACCGCAACGGTGGGTGCCAGCAAATACCTGATGCCCAATGATTATGCCTTGCTGGTGGGTTTTAGCCTGCCGATACCGGTATTCGATCGCAATCAAGGCCGAATCGAAGAGGTACAACAACGCTTGAATAAGGCAGAAGATGAACGACGGAGCGCCGAAGTCCGCATCCAGACTGCCTTAAACACCGCCTATCAACGCTTGGCCGCGGCGTATGCCGAAGTCAATGCGCTGCATCAAGACATTCTGCCCAATGCCCAAACCACATACAACGCAGCCAGCGAAGGTTATCGCCTGGGAAAATTCGGCTTCCTCGATATGCTCGATGCCCAACGTACATTGTTCAGCACCCAACACCAGCACTTACAGGCCGAAGCCGAATACCACAAGGCGCTGGCCGACGTTGAACGTTTGATCGGCGGCAGTCCCAACCCATCGCCTAAGGCCCCATAAAAGAAGAGCGCGAATCATGAACAAAAAACAACTCTGGATGATTTTAGGCATGTTTGCCGTAGGCCTCGTTTTGGCCATTTTGATATTAAGTTTGGAACGCCCCGTTGTCGGCGAAGCGGAAGGCGAAAGTGAACATCAACAGCCCGCTGAAAACCTCGGTTCTCATGGCGGGCAGCTACTGACGAATGGGCCGATCGCACTAGAGATTTTGTTATCGGAAAAAAGCGGTGAACCGCATTTTCAGATTTATCGGTACGAAAACGACCGGTTATTGCCGCCACAAGTCGGTGAATTAACCATGACCTTGAACCGTCCCGACGGCGAATCGCAAACGATCGATTTCGAGGCTAATCAGGATTTTTTGCAGAGCCAGCAAACCATCGAAGAACCTCACGTCTTCGATACGTCCATTATGGTACGGAGCGATAAGAGCACTGCCCAATTTGATTTTGCTAAGGATGAAGGAAAAATCGTCCTGACCGACCCGCAAATCGAAGAAGCGGGTATCCAGTTACAAACAGCCGGGCCCGCACGCATCCAAAAACGCATCACCTTGCCAGGTGAAATTCGCTTCAACGAAGATCGCACTTCGCATGTGGTGCCACGTGTCGCCGGTATTGCCGAAGGCATTCCCGCCAATCTGGGGCAGCATGTCAAAAAAGGCGACCTGCTGGCGGTGATTGGCAGTGCCAGTCTCTCCGAACAGCGCAGCGAACTCTACAGCGCACAAAAACGACTGGAGTTGGCAAAAGCGACTTTTGACCGGGAAAAACATCTGTGGGAAGCTAAGATTTCCGCCCAACAGGATTACCAGCAGGCCCGCCAAACCTTGAGCGAAGCGGAAATTGCCCTGCATAACGCCCAGCAGAAATTACGGGTTTTAGGCGCGAAACCGGATGTCCAAGGTGAGTTGAGCCGTTATGAAATTCGCGCACCGTTCGAGGGCATCGTCGTCGACAAACACATTTCCATCGGCGAGGCGGTTAAGGAAGACAGCAGTATCTTTACCATCAGTGATTTGTCTTCGGTTTGGGCGGAAATGATCGTCTCGGCCAAGGATTTGAACGTGGTACGTATCGGTGAACCGGTCACCATCAAAGCCACGGCGCTCGATTCAGTAGCAAGCGGCACGGTGTCTTATGTCGGGGCGTTGATGGGTGAGCAAACCCGTACCGCCAAGGCCAGAGTCACGTTGGCCAATCCTCAAATGGCCTGGCGTCCCGGCCTGTTCATCACGGTCGACATGGTGGCCAGCGAAGCGAATGTGTCGGTAGCCGTTGCCGCAGAAGCCGTCCAATCGATCAACAATGAACCCACCGTGTTCGTCAAAATTCCAGGTGGTTTCATCGGCCAACCCGTCGAGACGGGACTTTCCGATGGCCAAGCGGTGGAAATCGTCAAAGGATTAAAGCCGGGGGCACAAGTCGCCGTCGATGGCAGCTTCGTCCTAAAGTCGGAACAAGGCAAGGCGGGAGCGTCGCATGAACACTGATCGGATAATTTTATTATTGGCGGATTCGGGAGTGGCTGACCATGTTTGAGCGCATCATACGTCTGGCTATCGAACAGCGCTGGCTGACCCTCATTGCCGTCGTGGCGATGGCGGCGGCCGGCATCTACAACTACCGGGTACTGCCGATCGATGCGGTGCCCGACATTACCAATGTACAAGTCCAAATCAACACCACGGCGTCCGGTTATTCGCCGCTGGAAGTCGAGCAACGGGTTACTTATCCGCTCGAAACCGTGATGGCGGGCTTGCCGCATCTGGAACAAACCCGATCATTATCACGCTACGGACTCTCGCAAATCACGGTCATATTTGAAGACGGCACCGATGTCTATTTTGCCCGGCAGTTGGTCAATCAAAGGCTACAGGAAGCCAAGGACCGCTTGCCCGCAGGCGTGATGCCGGCGATGGGGCCGATTTCAACCGGGCTGGGTGAAATTTATCTGTGGACCGTCGAAGCCGAGGAAGGCGCTAAAAAAGCCGATGGCAACGCCTATACCGCTACCGATTTACGCGAGATTCAGGACTGGATTATCAAACCGCAACTACGCACCGTGCGAGGCGTCACCGAAATCAATTCGATTGGCGGTTATGCCAAGCAGTTCCAGGTTGCCGCCATCCCTGAAAAATTGGCGTCATACGGCTTGACGCTGGGCGATGTCGTCACGGCCCTGGAGAAAAATAACGGCAACGTCGGTGCCGGATATATCGAAAAACACGGTGAGCAGTATTTGATCCGTGCGCCCGGCCAGGTTCATTCCATCGAAGACATCCGTAGCATCATTCTCGGCAATGTCGATGGGGTGCCCATTCGTATTCGCGACATTGGTGAGGTTGACATCGGTCGGGAGCTACGTACTGGGGCGGCGACGGAGAATGGTCATGAAGTGGTGCTGGGTACGGTGTTCATGTTGATCGGCGAAAACAGCCGCAGCGTCTCGCAAGCCGCCGACCAAAAAATGCAGGAAATCAATCGGACGCTGCCGCCTGGGGTAAAGGCCGTGACGGTCTATGATCGGACGGTGTTGGTCGATAAGGCGATCAATACGGTGAAGAAAAACCTGACCGAAGGTGCGGTCCTGGTGATCGTCATCTTGTTTCTGTTCTTGGGCAACATCCGTGCCGCTATCATCACCGCGTTGGTCATTCCTTTGGCCATGCTGTTCACCTTTACCGGCATGGTGAGTTATCACGTCAGTGCCAATCTGATGAGTCTTGGGGCCTTGGATTTCGGCATCATCATCGACGGTGCCGTGGTGATCGTCGAAAACTGCGTGCGCCGACTCGCCCATGCGCAAAGCCATCATGGCCGACCACTCACCCGGCAAGAACGCTTTGACGAGGTATTTGCCGCATCCAAGGAAGCGCGCCGGGCGCTGCTGTTCGGACAATTGATCATCATGGTGGTATATCTGCCGATCTTTGCGCTAACTGGTGTCGAAGGCAAGATGTTTCATCCGATGGCGTTTACGGTGGTGATTGCGCTGTTGGGGGCAATGTTGCTATCGATCAGTTTCATTCCGGCAGCGGTGGCCTTGTTCATCGGACAAAAAGTCGACGAGAAAGAAAACGTAATCATGCAATCCGCCAAGCGTTTTTATGCGCCGGTATTAAACGATGTGATGGCGAACAAGCCGGTGGTGGTCGCGTTCGCAGCCATCACGATTGTCTTGTCCGGCTTATTATTAACCAGAATGGGCAGCGAGTTCGTACCCAGTCTCAATGAAGGCGACTTGGCAATTCAGGCAATGCGGGTGCCGGGTACCAGTCTGTCGCAGTCAGTGGCGATGCAACAGCAAATTGAAAACGACTTGAAACGGCATTTTCCTGAGATTGATCGCGTATTTGCCCGAAGCGGCACGGCGGAAATCGCTTCTGATCCGATGCCGCCCAATATTTCGGACGGCTACATCATGCTCAAACCGCAGGACCAATGGCCTGAGCCGAAAAAATCGCGTGATGAATTATTGGCGGCCATTCAAAAAACGGCCAATCAACTGCCGGGCAACATTTATGAATTTTCCCAACCGATCCAGTTGCGCTTCAATGAATTGATTTCCGGGGTACGCAGTGATGTGGCGGTCAAAATCTTTGGTGACGACATGGCGGTACTGAATACCACTGGGACGGATATCGCCGAAGTGTTGAAGAAAATTCCCGGTGCGTCGGAAGTCAAAGTGGAGCAGACCACCGGTTTGCCGATGCTAACGGTCAATATCGATCGGGAAAAAACGACGCGTTACGGCCTCAATATCGGCGATGTTCAGGATACCGTCGCCATTGCGATGGGTGGTAAAGAGGCGGGGATGCTGTTTCAGGGCGATCGACGCTTCGACATCATCGTCCGTTTACCGGAACATTTGCGTAACGACCTGGATACCATCCAACGCTTGCCGATTTCGTTGCCGCGCTCGGCGGGTGTGAGTGAAAAAGCCGCGTTCATCCCACTCGCGGAAGTCGCCACGCTGGAATTGGCGCCGGGGCCCAACCAAATCAGCCGCGAAAATGGCAAGCGCCGTATTGTCGTCAGCGCCAATGTGCGTGGACGCGATTTGGGTTCATTCGTCGCCGAGGCGCAACAAAAACTCCTGCAAGTCAAAATCCCTGCCGGTTACTGGACCAGTTGGGGCGGACAATTCGAACAACTGCAATCCGCGACGCAACGCCTGGAAATCGTGGTGCCTGTGGCGTTATTGTTGGTGTTTACCTTGTTGTTCATGATGTTCGGTAACGCAAAAGACGGCCTACTGGTATTCAGCGGCATTCCCTTCGCGCTGACCGGTGGGTTGGTTGCCTTATGGCTGCGGGACATCCCATTATCAATTTCAGCCGCCGTTGGCTTTATTGCTTTATCCGGCGTGGCAGTCTTAAACGGTTTGGTAATGATCGCCTTCATCCGCAATTTGCGCGAGGACGGTTTGTCTCTGGAAAAAGCCATTTTTGAAGGCGCATTGACCCGATTGCGACCTGTGCTGATGACGGCATTGGTCGCATCGTTCGGTTTTGTGCCGATGGCGATTGCTACAGGTACAGGCGCCGAAGTCCAACGCCCACTGGCTACCGTCGTCATTGGTGGCATTCTCTCGTCAACGATGTTGACGTTGTTGGTATTACCGATTTTGTATTGGTTCGCCCATCGTCAGGACGAACCCGCTACTGCCGAGGCGCCTGACGATTCGCCGATGGCTTTTAAAGAGGAATTGAAGCATGAGTAACTGCAATCAAACACAGAAATCCTGCTGTTGCCCTGGCGATAAGCCGGTTACCACTCAGCCGGCGGAAACAAACGCCCCAAGTGGCATGACGTTCAAGATCGAGGGTCTGGATTGCGCAGAAGAAGTCGCGACTCTAAAAAGTGCGATAGGCCCGCTAGTGGGTGGCAGCGACAAGCTGGCGTTTGATATCTTAAATGGGCGAATGACGCTGTTATCTGATGCGGAGCCTGTAACGGAAAAAACTATCATTAAAGCCGTTGCCAAAACAGGCATGAAGGCCTCACGTTGGCAACCCGGTCAGACCGATACCGATGTCAAGAAACTGCACCGTTCGAAGACCACTTATACCGTGTTGAGCGGTTTGTTTATTATTGCTGGTATGGTGATTCATATCGCCATTGCCGGTGGGTTTAGTGATGCGCAAACGTTTCTCAGCCACCCCGAAACCTGGTTCGTACGCTGGGAGGTTATCACCGAATACCTCACCAGCTTATTGAACGCACATACCCAGCAGGCTATACCGTTGCCTGAAAAAATCGCGTTCGGCTTGGCGGTGATTTTCGGTGGGCGGCATGTGGTTGTTAAAGCGTTTTATGCGTTGAAACGATTGCGTGCCGATATGAATTTACTGATGACGGTTGCCGTCATCGGCGCCATGTTCATTAATGAGTGGTTCGAAGCGGCTACCGTGAGTTTCCTGTTTGCCCTGTCCTTGGCGATTGAAAGCTGGAGCATTGGCCGTGCCCGTCATGCGGTAGAAGCATTGCTGGATTTAGCGCCATCGACGGTCAGGGTCAAGGATGAAAGCGGACAGGAACGCTTGGCACCCGTCGCGGAAGTCAGTATCGGCACCCATTTCATTCTCGCGCCCGGCGATAAAATACCGTTGGATGGCGAGGTGATTGCGGGTTTTAGTTCAGTCAATCAGGCACCGATTACCGGAGAAAGTATTCCGGTTGCCAAGCAAGTGGGCGATGAAGTGTTTGCCGGCAGTATCAATGGCGAAGGAACCCTGGAAATCCGCTCTACCAAGCTCGCCACGGATACCACGCTGGCACAAATCACGCGTCTGGTTGGAGAAGCGCATGGCAAGCGAGCGGAAGCCGAACAATGGGTGGAAAAATTTGCACGTATTTATACGCCGGTGGTGATGAGCTTGGCGTTGGCCGTCTGGGTCATTCCGCCGTTGTTTTTAGCGGGCGTCTGGAGCGAATGGCTATACCGAGCCTTAGTGTTATTGGTGATTGCTTGCCCTTGTGCATTGGTCATTTCGACGCCGGTCAGTATTGTTGCTGCATTAGCGAGTGCGGCACGGCAAGGTATTCTGATTAAAGGCGGGATTTATATCGAAACGCCGGCCCATCTTAATGCGATCGCCTTTGATAAAACCGGTACGCTGACTCGCGGCGAGCCGATCGTCACCGGTGTTTACCCGTTCAATGGTCATAGCGAAGCGGAACTGTTAAGCCGTGCGGCCGCATTGGAAGCACGCAGCAATCATCCGCTGGCAAAAGCCATTCTGCAATACACGGAAAACCGGGGCATCAGTGTCGCCAGTGCGGACAACGTGACGGTTCTGCCCGGTAAAGGCGTAACCGGGCTATTTAATGGAACCGATTACTGGCTGGGCTCGCGTCGTTATCTATTGGAACGTAGCCAGGAAATTCCGGAAATCAGTGCAAAAGCAATTGCCCTTGAACAGTCCGGGCAAACCGTTATTGCCATTGGCAGCGAGCGGCACATTTGCGGCCTGATTGCCGTCGCCGATCAACCTCGCGCGCAAATCAAATCGATTTTGCAACGCCTCAGACAAACGGGGATCGAGCACTTGGTGATGTTGACCGGCGATAATCAGGTGACGGCCAACAATATCGCGGCCCAAATCGGTATTGACGAAATTCATGCCGAATTGTTGCCGGTCGATAAAGTGGAGATCGTCGGCCAAATGGTCGGGAAATACCGACAAGTGGCGATGATCGGCGACGGCGTCAATGATGCCCCGGCGCTGGGTCGGGCTAATCTGGGCATTGCCATGGGGGTATTGGGTTCGGATGCGGCGATAGAAATAGCGGATATTGCCTTAATGGGAGACGATCTGTCCAAGTTGCCTTGGCTGATTGTTCATTCCAAAAGAACGCTCTTGATCATTCGGCAGAATATAACCTTTGCGCTGACGATCAAGGCGGCTTTTGCCGTGCTCGCTTTTGCCGGTTTGGCGACCTTATGGGAAGCCATTGCCGCCGACACGGGCGCCTCGCTGCTGGTCGTTGCCAACGGTTTGCGACTGCTGCGCCCTCGCAATCTCGCGATTGATTAGAACCGCATTTTTTGAACCCTTTTGGAGAACACGCATGCAACCCATAATCCCGATACTGTTAATCACCTCTTTGAGCCTATTGGTGGGGTGTACTACCTTGACCGAGCGTTCGGAACCCCATCTGGCCGTTCAGCATTCGGCACTGATCAAACATTTTGAAGACGAAGCGGTCGAGCTAAAGGCAAAAATTGCCGAGCATCAAACTTTCGTCGATAGCTTCGAGTCACGGCGCTATTTGTACGGTCGCCATGCTGACGACCTCAAGGCTCATAGCCAGGAAGTGATCGAGTTGTATCAAAAGGCCGAGACGGCGAATCGGGAAATGGCCGATATGGTTCGGCAGGCTGGCTATTGAGTCGATCTGTGGCAGATATAATGGATTCGAGTATCCGGAGAGTCGCTGTTGTTGCGAAAGACTTTTCGGAAATCTCTTGCCCGAAAAATCGGTGGAAATTACGCGACCATTGATGCCTTGTCCCGGAGTTCCTCCGTCCAGTTTGACGGTGCCGGTAAATCGGCAAAATCTTTTGATACCTTTCAAAACCAAGCAAAAGAACTTAGCGCGGCCCCTTTATGACTTTGGCTTTTAGAATTTACCGAGTTGTTTGAATGTTTGGTTTGTATCCGTAATCAGACTATCAACTAGTTTGAGGCTGAATGTCGCCTTGGGGTCAGGTGTTGCCGGCCAGACAGGGCATACAGAATCATTAGCGCCTTATCTTAGGCGCTAACTCGGTTTTTTCGTTTGAATCAACAGCTCAATGCAATTTTAGGTTTTAGCAGAACCATTCCGTTTCTCTGCCACGTAGGAGAAGAATTTTCGTCTCCCAACGCCGGTAATCTCACAAACCTCGGCGGCGGTTTTATCCGAATTTTCGTAGAGGATTCTGGCATTCTCCAATTTTTCTGGGTCAGTTTTAGGTCTTCCGCCCGTTTTGCCACGCGCTTTAGCAGATGAACGGCCGGCCGCCGCCCGCTCTGCGCGAAGTTCCCGTTCCATTTGGTGAATAGCGCCCATCATCGACAAGAAACAACGGCCAGTCGCCGTGGTGGTGTCGATATTTTCGCGCAATGACACTAAGTTAATTTGCCGCTGTTCCAGTACCTTTGCCGTGGTCAGTAGATCCATCAAAGAACGCGTCATGCGACTTAATTCGCTGACGACCAGGGTATCGCCAGGGCGAGCATATTCTAAAAGCTGATCCCAGCCGGGCCGATCCATATGCGAGCCGGTCATCTTGTCGGAAAATATTTTGCCGCACCCGGCTTTTTGCAACGCATCAATCTGAGAATCCAGATTTTGGCCGGTACTGCTGACTCGGGCATAGCCGATTCGATGAAATGGCGTCGTCGTATTGGTTTGCATGGTGCAAAAAGTTAGCACAGAGTAGGGTTAAATGCATTATGATTTTGGCAAAGGTTTCTGCACTAAAAATTTAAGGAATTGAAATTGGAAAGGATGGGTGAAGGTGGAGTGCAAAAAGTGTACTTTCTGCACTCGCCGAAAAGCGGTGCCGAATGAACGTCAATTCGCGCCGCCTGTCTATCCTGACGAAAAGTGAAATCGATGATCTTTACGGTTTGCCTCGTTTCAGCGATGACGACCGCAGTCTCTTCTTCGATTTAAGCGCGGTTGAACAGAAAGCCGTCGACGCCGTTTATGCCCGCTCATCGGCAGTCCATTTAATCCTTCAAATCGGGTATTTCAAGGCCAAGCAACAGTTTTTTGTTTACGAGCGGGAGAGTGTGCTCGACGACCTACACTATATTCTCCAGCGGTATTTCCCCGACCAGGCATTAGATAAGATCAAAACCCTATCCAAGCCGACCCGACTCGAACAGCAACAGATCATCCTCCAGTTATTCGACTATCACCTATGCGACGGCGAAGCCAAGGCGGCACTGGAACTGAAAGCGCAGCGGGTCGCCATGCTGTCAACACAGCCGATTTACATCCTACGCGAAACCTTACAATACCTGACAAACCAACGCTTAATTGCTCCAGGCTACACCTATCTACAAGACATGGTGAGCCGGGTTGTGACTGGCGAACGACGGCGGATTACGGGCTTACTGGAAAAAGCCATGACGCCGGATGTCGACAAGCAACTCGAAGCCTTGCTTGAGTCTGAGGAAGGCATGTACCGCATCAGCCTTCTCAAGCACGAGCCTAAGGATTTCAGTTACCGCGAGTTACGCCAGGAGGTTGACCGCCGCAAATTTTTCCAGCCGCTGTATGAATTTGGGCAAAGCTTTCTGGGTACTGCCGGCCTGTCCAATGAGAGCATAAAATACTATGCCTCATTGGTTCCATTCTACTCCGTCTATAAGCTTCGGCGCATGGCGGAACCCACGACACGCCTGTATTTGCTGTGTTTCGCCTTTCATCGCTTTCGGCAAATTAACGATAATTTGATCGAAGCGTTGATTTGTCTGATTGGCCAATACGAGAAACAAGCCAAACTTGCCGCCGATGAAGCCATGCAGCAAGCCATCGACGAGGCCGGCGCGAATCTACAGGCGGCAGGCCAAGTTCTGGAACTGTTCATCGACGATTCAATCCCTGACGAAACACCGTTTGCGGCCATCAAGGAAAAGGCTTTCGAGCTACTCAACATCGAGAGCTTTCCAGTCGTATCGGATTTTATGCGTAACATCGCATTCGATAAAACCGCTTTTGAATGGTCGTATTACGGTACGCTGCGGCATAAATTCAAGCTCAATTTACGGCATTTGTTCTGTAACCTCGATTTCGTTTGCTTGGTGTCGGATGAACCCCTGCTGGAATCTATCCTATTTCTACAGGAGCTGCTGCGCCAGGGCAAGACACCACGACAGATGAATCCGGCCAACTTTCCGACCGGAATCATCGGCAAGAATGTGCAGCGGTATTTGTATACCAGGGCGGAAGAACAAAAAAAGAAAACCCTGGAGGTTGACCGCTATGAGTTCCTGGTATACCGCGAGCTACGGAAGGCGCTTGAAGCCTGTGACGTATTTGTTCGGGATAGCAACGAATTCCGCAGCTTTGATGACGACCTGATCAACGCCGAGCGCTGGAATAAGGATAAAGACGCGATATTGCAAGAAATCGGCGCACCGATTCTGTTGACACCGATTCAGGATACGTTAGCCGCGCTCAAGCAGGAATTGGAAGCCAAGTACAAGTCCGTGAACCAGCATATTGAAAGCGGCGACAATAAACATATCAAAATCACCGGTAGCGGGGACAAACTTCGCTGGGCGTTGGTTTATCCCTCCGAAGAAGAATTAACCAACAGCCCTTTCTATGCTCAATTGCCGAGTATCGGCGTGGCCGACCTGCTTTGGTTCGTCGCTGAAAGAACAGGATACTTGAAGTCATTTGCCCACGTTTTGGAGCGCTACGTCAAACAAGATACTGATCCCAAGCTCATTCTGGCGTGTATCGTTGCTATGGGCACTAATATGGGTTTATGGAAAATGGCGGAAGTCTCGGGGCTTAGTTATTCTGCGTTGCTGACGACGGCTCGCAATTTTCTGCGAGCGGAAACGCTACATGCGGCGAATGACGCCATTTCCAACGCTACGGCGGCGTTGCCTGTTTTCCAAGCGTACGACATCCACCAACAGAAGCATTCTAGCAGTGATGGCCAGCATATAGTCACGCAGATCGACACGGTCAATGCCCGACACTCCAGCAAGTTTTTTGCGCTAAAGAAAGGCGTAAACGCCATTACCTTGGCCATGAATCATGTCCCGATTAATGCCAAGATTATCGGTGCGCACGAACACGAATCACATTTCGTGTTCGACATCCTGTACAACAATACCACGGAGATCAAGCCGGAAAGGCATTCGACGGACACACATGGCACCAATCAAGTGAATTTCTTTATCTTGCGCGTCTTCGGCTACCAATTTTCGCCACGTTATCGCGACCTGCATAAAAAGATCGATAGCCTGGTTGGATTCCAGCACCCAAGCCGTTATGGCGATATCCTGTTTAAACCATCGCGTAAAGTCTTTGATACCTTAATCTGCAAGGAGTGGCCGAATATCCAGCGCATTCTGGCTTCGCTGGCACAAAAGGACGTGACTCAAGCAACCATCGTGCGTAAGCTCGCCAGTTATAAGCGGCAAAACCAGACCAAGAAGGCCCTATGGGAATTGGACAATATTTATCGGTCACTTCATATTCTTGATTTCATCGATGACCCAATACTCAGGCAGCGCATTCAGAAGGCGCTTAATCGCGGCGAGGCGTATCATCGTATGCGACGAGCGATTTCCTATGTCAATGGCGGTAAATTCCGGGTAAAAACCGAAGCGGAGCAACAAATCTGGAACGATTGTTCCCGGCTGATTGCCAACGCCATCATCCACTACAACACGCTAATCTTGTCACGGGTGTATGAGCAAAAACTGGCTGCCGGCGACCAGGATGCTATCGAGATCATCAAAGGCACGTCGCCCGTCGCCTGGCAAAATGTGAATCTGATCGGTAAGTTTGAATTTACGGAAGAAAATGCCAAGGTTGACATCGAGGCGTTGGCCGCACGATATAACGACCCTGATTTTTGGCGAAAGTCTGTTGAGGGTTATAGCGATGCTTAATATTAGGTGTTGCTAATTTTTACCTTTTCGAGGGGATGGGCAAAAATAGCCTTCTTGCGCACGAGTTCTCGCAATGCCCGCTCCCGCTGTTCGCCTTTCGGTATTTGCACTTTCTTGTCGGTGGCCAGATCGTAAAATAAGGCGGCAATCAACGTGCTCAATTTGACGCTGTGCTTTTCGACACTCAGCGATTTCGAGACGGTGATTTTGTTTTCGTCCTTCAACTGCTGTTGTAAGCGTCGCATGGTGACGGTCTTGCCGCTGCCCACCACGCCGCAGACCGCGATGAGCTTGCCTTCCTGGATGGCCCCCTTGATGTCCTTGAGCAACTGTTTATGCTGTTCTGTCTCGAAATAGCCGGTTTGGCTGAGCGGCTGTGTCAGCCCAAAATATTGCATCACTTCAACCCGCATGTCCTTCTCCTGCTTGTTGTTCACGAAAGTAGCTATGCACACGCGACAACACTACGCTACGCGTCAGGGTTTCGGCCAGAATCTGATCGATCGCCGCTCGCTCGGATGGCGAAAGCTTGGCTAGTGGCATAGCCAGATCGTCTGCAATAGCCAGCTTGGCGGCGATTGCATTGGGAAACTGGTATTCCTGCACTGGGGGCTCGAAAGGTTGTTTCGGCAGTTCTACCGTCGTCGCTGTCGGCTTCAAACGGATGTCGTCGCCGGACAGCGCCGATATCGGTAACGCCAGCTGATCGGCCAAGGCGCGAATACGCTCGGCGCGCGCTGCGGTTTTACCCCGCTTGAAGGCGCGGTACCGATGGAGCGGGATGGGGCCGGATACCGGATAGTAAGGCCCGAACTTTTCGCCTTCGAACTCGACAACCATTTCGTCGTCGAACAGCCCCCACAATAAGATGACGGTCTCGCCCGCCATATCGGGCTCCACTTCATACGTCGTGCCGGATATATTGATCCGGGCATCGACACCGACTTTGCGGGTTTCGGGTTCCCGCGCGAAACGACAGAATTGCTCCCAGCTGCACATTTCACGTAGACCTTCCGCCGGCAAATGTGTCAGCCAGTCCGTCAAGCGGGAATGTTTCTCGGTGCGGTGATTCTGATCGTTGTAACGAAGCAGATAGCGCAGTAACCATTCATTGGCTTGTTTTTCGGTCTCCGGCTTATGAAAATGGTACAGGGTTTCGTGAGCTTCTTTGACGGTTCTGAAGGGCCGCTCGACTTTGCCCTTTGATCGGGCGGTGGTACGCGTTCCGTCCTTGCCGGCGGGCAGATGGGTTTGCCATTCGACGCCCAGGGCCAGCATCACATTCTGGAACACCAGACTCTTGGCGACCGGGCCGTTATCCAGGTAAATCATCTTAGGGCGTCCTTGAAAGGGAAAGCCGGCATCGGCTTTAGCAGCCATGGCATTGAACAGAAAACGCAAGGCCGATTCGGCATCTTCACCATATACACAGCGGTATTCCTGATAACAAACGCCGCTACGATCATCGACCACGCTGAACAGCATCAAGGTGGGTTGGCCTTTGGCCGGATCTATCCATTCCGGCTTATCGATATGCTTGAGGTCGGAAGGCGACAGATCGAATTGCCAGCAGTCATTGCTAAATTCGGCCTGGAAACGCACGGCGGGCGGTTCGCGCAACAAGCGCGGATGATCCAGATGATAAGTCGACAGATAGCGGTTGATCGTGGCTCGCTTCAATAAGCCTTTTGGCGTTTTGACCAGCCCTTGGGCGGTTTCCACGCCATGGTCTTCCAAGAGCCGAATGGCTTGCTGGGTGGATAGATGCCGGCCTTGTTTGTTGGTGGTCCGCAGTTTCAGCGCCGCAATCAGTTCGCAGTAACGCTCCAAGTCGGCCGCCGGCAGCAAGCGGGATTTGCCGTAATCGGCGCGATGCGCGGCGTGAGGTTTGCGGAAGTCGTTTAATGCCCGGTAGACGGTCGTGGTCGAAATGCCATACAAATCGGCGACCGCCGCGATTTGGGTAGCGCGTTCCGGACTTTTGGGCGGCAAGCGGTCAAGCCGCTGCCGTAATTGCAGCAGGGAATCGACCGGAATAACCTTACGTTTCCTGTCCACCGCTCGCCAGTGCGCGATACACCGTCGCGCGGCCGATGCCCAGCCGCCGCGCGATCTCGGTCGCCCCCAGTTTTTCATCGTGGCGAAGGCGCTTGATTTCGGCGGTATCAATCGAGGGCTTACGGCCTCGATAAACACCGCGTGATTTTGCGGCGGCAATGCCTTCAATCTGCCGCTCGCGGCGCAGGTTGGTTTCAAATTCGGCGAATACGCCCAGCATGTCCAAAAACGCTTTCCCGGCCGCCGTGCGGGTATCGATCGGTTGCTCGGTGGCTTTCAAGGTGACGCCTTGCGCCTTCAGCGTAAAAACGATGTCTTGAAGGTCTTTGATGCTA
The DNA here is from genome assembly GCF_019669905.1 of Methylomonas koyamae. Taxonomy (NCBI): domain Bacteria; kingdom Pseudomonadati; phylum Pseudomonadota; class Gammaproteobacteria; order Methylococcales; family Methylococcaceae; genus Methylomonas; species Methylomonas koyamae. The sequence goes on from NZ_AP019778.1 coordinate 142,176, forward strand.
CGCGCGAGCCGGTCAATGCGCGTGACGACCAAGGTATCGCCGCACCGCAGGAAATCCAGTAAAACTTGAAGCTCTGTCCGTCCCGTTCGACTGGTGCCGGTGGCTTTCTCCGCCCGAATGACTTCGCAGCCGGCGGCGCGAAGCGCCAGTTCTTGTAAAGTGAAATCCTGATCGTTGCTGGAAACGCGAGCGTACCCGTAGAGCGCCATAAACCGGTAGTGTCTCATTAGCCTTATAGAGGCTAAGACAGTACCATATCAAAAATAACAAAACAACCCTATTGAGACAGATAAATTGTCTCATTGGATTGACGCATACGGGTATACTCAAAAGAAACGATATTTTTCGCGCCCACGAAAAGTTCTGAAACAAGGCAAGTGGTGTTTTTCAAGGTAGTTGACGCGAGGGACTTTGGAGGCCATTGTCAACCCGCGTCCAGAATCGACGCCGGCACAGCCACAGGGACTGTACCTGGACAAAGGTTATGACTACGACGAAATGCGTGAGCTGATGGAGGCATTCGGTTATACGGCGCCTACCCGTCCCCATGGTAAGATGCTGACCCGCTGGGAAAAACGGGCCGCGTCTTATCTGGCCATGCTCCACCTGGCCAGTGGCATAATCAGTTGATAAGCAAAAGGTCTATTGGGACAGTTAATCCATACCGGTGCTTAGTAAGATTACCACAAACTGTTCTTTAATTAGCTATGAGAAACTGGGTCAATGCGGAATCAAATCAGGCCTCTTTCGCGCTATCAATTTTTGTTAAAGCGGTTTTAACTTGCTGACGAAACCAATTATTAGGATGGTTGATAAACTGTTCGATGTCGCTTCTGGCCTCCACCGCTTTGAGTTTTCCGAGCCCTATCACAGCTGCCACTGCGATATCACTATCACTAAGACATTTCCTTAGAAAAGGAATCGCATTTTTACCCTGTATTCCTGCCTGGAACAGGCGGAAATTCTGTGCGGCGTCAAAGTCGAGGAAGCCTTTGAGGATCTGGGTTATCGCGGCGTTGAGATCCCCGCCGTCAGGCTTTACAAAGCCCGGCAAAAGCGCGGCCTGAACACGCGCCGATTGAAGCGAGCCTTGAAACGACGCAATGCCATCGAACCGATTATCGGCCACCTGAAAAACGACGGGCTTCTGCGCCGTAACCACCTCAAAGGCATGTTGGGCGATGCCATGCATGCCATTTTGTGCGGCGCCGGCCATAACATCCGCTTGATTCTCAGGCAGCTGAGAATTTTTTGGCCTGAATTTTGGCAAGCTCTCCATCGCTTCTGGGCGCTCTCACCGCGTGGGCTTGTTTTACTTCCAGCATGACGACCCTTGTTTTAAAGTTCAGGCTTTTTCAGGGCCAACTAAATACAATTAACGTTCCATTGCTATTCCATCCTTGATTCGTATAAGCCGATTAATATCGGTAAGAACCTTTCTGAAATAATTATCCCTGTAAGCCCCGCAACGGCTACAAAAAACATAGAAGCGACTAATTTTCTAATCAAAGAACCATTTCTGGTTTGAAGAACAAATGAAAAACTAAAAGCAATGCTTGCAAACGAAGCCAATATCGAAGCCTTACTTGCGAGCGCTGCCGAAATGCTTCCGTGCGACGCAAGATTGGCTGAAGCGGCCACGGAACTGGCGCTCGACACTAATCCGCCAATAATGCTAACGGTATAAAATCCAGTTTCTCCAAAAATGTTTTGGGATAGTGTTCCAAATATGTGAATGACTAGAAATACAAAACCGTATTTCAAGGCAGTCCATAAAGAAAACGGTAAACCCAGTGTTAATTGTATGGGCTCGTTTTCGACGATGACTCTACCACTACGATGGCTGATCAAAACCAAAACGGCGCTTGTAAAAAACATCAATACAAACGCCAGCCAACTATTTAATAAAACATTTGGTGCCAAGATGAGCAAGAGCATCGCATTACGCGCTAACATCGCCGTTGTTGCCAATAATATGCTTCTATAAGCATAGTCGACCAACCTATCGTTATATTTAATGCGGCTGGTAAGCTCAATGACAGTAAAATTACTATTTACTAATCCTCCTAAAAAACCAGAAATTTCCGTGCCTCGCGCACCATAAATCTTTAAAAGAACATAGTTTGTAAAACCTATGCTTGAAATTAATATAACTGTAACCCATGTCGCTCTTGGATCGATCAATTTCCAGGGACCAATTGAACCGGGTGGCAATGCTGGATAAATTACGATAGCCAGAATCGCCAAAAGTAGTGCGGAACGCAGTTCGCTTTCCGTTAATCCGACCGAAAAACCGCTTAGAGGTTCTTTCAAAGCCAAAAGTGCGGTGACTATAACCATAACTGCCGCAGGAGAAATGGTATGCCCTTGCCCGCATAGAATACCAGCGAAACAGGTGATCAACATGGCGGCCGAAGTTGTTAACTCGATAGTTTGTTTAGTATGTAACAATTGGATGTTTAGAGTATAAGTCAGTAGCCCGACCAGAAAAAGGCTCAATAAGGCAAAGTTTTCCCCCATTGCGCCGCCTATTCCTCCGAGTAGCGCAATAAGTCCGAATGTTCTTAGACCGGCTTCTTTATCGCGCCTTTCTCGTTCAAGCCCGATTAGCAAACCCAACACCAGACTCAGCGACAAACGAATTAAAGTTTCACCGTAAGGCCAAATAATGGTAGGCAATAAAACTGATTGATCCTGCATTTTATTTTAAATAAATAAACATTTATCGTTGCCGTTACATTCGGTAAATAAAATATGTTTATCTTGCGACGCGCAAGTTTAACGATCCAGAATACACTGCCGAACGCCTCGGGAAAATAAAGTTGTTAATGGCGATGTAAAAAGTTAACAATAATTACGCGATCGTTTTTAACGATTAACTCTTGAACCGAGCTTTCAAAACCAGTTTAACTTTCCTTCAATAGATTATGCGTATCCTGCTTGCCGAAGACGATACGTCTTTAGGCGCCACCTTGCAATCCTGGCTGCAACTCGACGGCTATGCGGTCGATTGGGTTAAACGCGGCGACCATGCCGAGACGGCATTGCGCGCACAATCTTACCAATGCCTATTACTCGATCGTGGCTTGCCAGCATTGAGCGGCGACCGCTTACTATCCGCTTTGCGGGCCAGCGGCAACGACATGCCGGTATTGTTAATTACCGCCCGCGACGCCTTGTCGGACCGCATTGCGGGTCTCGATCTCGGTGCCGACGATTATCTGGTGAAACCTTTCGATTTGGAAGAATTATCGGCGCGCATTCGCGCTGCTATTCGGCGCGGCTCCGGGCAGGCTGCCGGCGTGCTGCGCCACGGCGGCATCACGCTTGACCCGGCCGGCAAGCATGTTACCCAAAACGGGGCAACCGTCGCGTTAACCGCACGAGAATTCGCCATCCTTCATGCCTTAATGCTGCACGGCGGCCGGCCGGTCGGTCGCGATAGGCTCGAAGATGCTCTATATGGCTGGGGCGAGGAAGTGGAAAGTAATACAGTCGAAGTACACATTTACCACCTGCGCAAAAAGCTCGGGCACGGCCTGATTCGCACGATGCGCGGCTTGGGTTATGTGCTGGAATCGCCATGACGGGTTGGTTTCTGCAATGGCTGCGCGGCAAGGCCGGCCGCGTTTCCCATCCGCCCTATTCGCTAAGAAGGCGATTGTTGGTTTCGGTGCTGGGGGCCAGCGCGCTGTTATGGTCGGTCAGTTTGGCGATCATGGTCAATATTGCCTGGGACGAAACCAACGATGTGTTCGACGACGGCCTGGAGGACGCCGCTCAATTGATTCGCGCGGCTGGCGCCGATGTGTCCGGGCCGGCAGTGGCGAATACCGGCCCGATAGACCGCGATCGCCGCCATGCCGGCATTTATTACCAACTCGTCGCCGACAACCGTGTATTGCGCCGTACCGGACCGACCCCCGATGAACCGTTCGTGACCGATTTCGATCGGCACAAAGGATTCCGAACAGCATGGGTCGGCATCGTGCCGTGGCGGGTATTCGTCTTGCGTGACGAAGATGGCGGCGCTGAAGTCCAGGTCGGCCAGCCGCTGCAAGCACGCACCGAAATTCTCGAAGAATTGGCGGACGATCTGATTTGGCCGGCCATGACGTTACTGGCATTACTCGGTGCGGTTATCTGGCTGGCGATCAGCCGGTTGATCGGACCGATCGAACAAACGGCGCTGACCATCGCCGGCAAAACCCCGGAAGATTTGACGCCGGTGGCGGTTATTGAGCAACCGGTAGAATTGCAACCGATCGTCAATGCGCTCAATACCGTGTTAGGCCGTTTGGACCATGCGCTGCAAGCCGAACGCCGCTTCACCGCGGACGCCGCGCACGAATTGCGCACACCGTTGTCCGCGCTGCGGATGAAGATCCAGTTGCTGGAACGGCAGCATCCCGAGCATCGGCCGTCGTTACGCCAGCTCTACCACGACACCGACCGCTGCACCGCGCTGATCGAAAATCTGCTGACCCTGGCCCGTTTCGATGCCGCCCAGGCGGCGACAGTGCCGCGCGAATCCGTGGCGTTGCCGGATTTGCTCGACGAACTGCGCCGCTATCATCTACCTCAAGCCGAAACCGGACAGATCGAGTTGGCCGTGGAGTGTAGTGTGGCGACATTGGTCGGTAATGCGGATTTGTTGCGTATCGCGCTGCGCAATTTGCTCGACAACGCGCTGCGTTACTGCCCGCCGGGCTGCCGGGTGCGTATCGAGGCGCGGTCCATTGCCGCCGGGATACGCCTGACGGTACGCGACGACGGTCCGGGGGTCGAAGCATCCCAGCGCAGCCAGCTGGCCGGACGTTTTTTTCGAGTGCTCGGCAGCGACCGGAGCGGAAGCGGCCTGGGGCTGTCCATCGTTGAGCGCATTGCCGCGCTGCACGGCGCCACGCTGTATTTCGAGACCGGCCTCAATCAACGCGGCTTGAGCGCGGTGCTGGACTTTCCCAGCCCCGGGCAGGAAAGAAACGCCGTTTAGCTTCATATTCGCTTCATCGCCGCGTGGTCAAATGGTTGCCACGATCCCGGTGCCTGCCGACGCGGGTACGGGACGTGCCTTTCATTTATCGATTATTTGGAGAAGCCGCCATGAAACGCTTATCGACCTTGATTATTCTCGTTTTCGTTGCCCACACCGCACAGGCGGAATACGCCGGCCCAAGCAACGTGCCGGCCATGACCGTCAAGCAATTGCTGGATACCGGCACTGACGACCAATACGCGACCTTACACGGCCGATTGGTATCGCACGACGGCGGTAAACATTACACCTTCGCGGACGACAGCGGTAAATTGCGCGTGGAAATCGAGCCGCAACTGTTGCCGGCCGGCCAAACCATTGACGCCAAAACCCGAGTAGAAATCAGCGGCGAGTTCGACAAAGACTTCGGCGAGGCGGAAGAATTGGAGGTCAAACAGATCAAAGTGTTGCCTTGATTTACCCAGGGGACGGCCGGTTTCGCTCCGTCTTCATTAATGAACTTTGCAAAACAATACGGATGCCAACAATGTCCGCAATCGTCAGCAAAGCGCTAAACAATCTTCGTTCCCACAGATTGTCGGCCAGATCAGCCTGGCTCGTCCTGCTGGCGGGATGTCTGTTGGGAACGACGGCGCAAGCCGGTTCCGTGGAAAACATGGCGGGTAACTGGAGTTCGCTTACTCTCTCGGGCAGTCTCCGCGCTATCTCGCCCAAGTTTCATCAATTCCGCTGGATCCTGATCAATCAGACTCGCCTGCGGGACGACAACCCCGCTGCCTGGCGCCTCAACGAAGACCAGTTCTACGCGCAAATGGGCTTTACCGTTAATTCATACGCCAGCGTCTGGCTGGGCTACGTCCACGATTGGCATCATTCTCTCGGCAAAACAGCCTACCACGAAAGCCGGACCTACCAGGACCTGCTGTTCGACGTTCCGATTACGCCTTTCAAGGCCAAAATCCGCACCCGACTGGAACAGCGGGTCAACCAAACCACGGGCAACATGGGTATCCGCCTGCGACAAATGGCCACGCTCCAGTTTCCCCTGGTCTTCATCGATCCAAAACTGTCTTTGTACGCGAGCGACGAGGTGCTTTGCCACCTGAACGCCAATAGCTTCGGGGCTACCGGGTTCAGTGAAAACCGCGCAATGGCGGGATTTAGCTTCCAATTCAATCGCCGGCTCGGCGTGGACCTTGGGTATCTCGGGCAAACCATTCAGGAAGCCGGCGGCGACATAGTCCTCACGCATAATGTGAACGCCAACCTGAGTTACCGGTTTTAATGCCATAACATTCAAATGGCCACAATAACCGGCTTGTCATGAAAGGCTACCGATTTTCGGGCCCTTGTACTTTGGCCGTTGCGATCGTTTTGGCTTCCGGATGCGCTAGTCAAGCACCCAAATCGACCGGTGAAGCACCGGTCGCCAACGCTGTGGAACGCAAATGCGGTCCTGCATCAGTGTTTAAAGAACTAAATTCCAGTTCGGAACGGTACGATGAAGAAAATACGGCGCTACTCATTTCGGAACTCTCTGCGTTATCTCCCGCAATGTTGGATATCGCCAATATCATAGGCGTTACAAAGTCATTTGAAGGACTTCATTTGCGAGATGTAAGGAATCCGCAACCTGAATCAGACAAGCGCATACAACAGTTGCAAGTTAGAGAACAGCTAACCATTCGGATATTGCAGGCCTTGCTAGCCGTAAAGAGCGCTGCAGCGGAAGCCGACTGCGAAGAAGAACGAGCTGCAGATGTCGCTGATCGTCTTCAAGACAGTCAGGAGTTTCAGTCGACGCAGTTCACCGTACTTTCCCTTCTCGGCAGCGGTTTGGGCGGAGCATTATCCGGCGGACTGTCTCTCGGCGCACAAGCCACTTGGTCGGCAATCGCAGGCATTATCGCCGGTATTACCGAAGCAACATTCGGCACTATGGCGCTATCGAATTCGTTAACCCTTGAGTTCAACCACGAACGCAATATATTGAAGGAAATTTGGGATGGCCCCAAGCAATCAAAATTATTTCCACGGTCAGTGTGGCGGTTCTTGAATCGGCCGTTGCCGGACGATGTTTCCCATCGATCACTACGGGAGACATTGATTGCTCGTTGGCAGCGCGATGGGCGCCTCGGAGAGGCTAATTCAATAGCGGAGCAACACCGTATCGAACTGTTTTTCGGTGCCGGCGGTTTGTACACCGCAAACGAGCTACGGGACCGCGCCGCGATGTTAGACATGGTGGAATCAGATGTAAATCTAATGAGTCATGATCTGGAACATTTTCTGGATGAACTTTTATCTCATTCAGTTCTATAGCCTTGCGTTGACTGGAATTTGGTTTCTATCAAATTCGTAGGATGATCAAGATGCTAAAATTCTACAATAACAGGGATTTGGAGACAGCGTGCGTAGCTGAAGCGGATCTGCGAGGTCAACTTTTGGCGGCGGGTTTGCCGATTTAAAGCTTGGTTTCATTTGCAGTTAGAGTGAGCTGGAGAATAGCAATTGCGAGCCCGAAGGGATAAATGCAAGCTCAGTTGCAATTAATTCGAGCTTAGCGGAGTTTTCAGTTGCAGTTAATTCGAGCCGAAATCGGCGTTAAATGCGAGCCCGACCAATTTCAAACGCGAGCCGATACAATTAGCGGGTATCGATTCGCCAAGCTGCGCTTACAGTGCGATTACGCGCATGGAGTTGCTGAGTTTTCCTGATTTGACGGATGTGGAAGCGACGTTTATCAGGCAATTATTGGAACCGATGACCTATCTCGCTGTTAGTCAGATTATTGAGGAACGCACCATCGAATTTAGGCATTTGCATCGCGTCAAATTGCCTGACGCCATTATTGCTGCAACCGCGCAAACACACGATCTCCAGTTGTTGACACTGGACAAAAAACTAGCCGCCAAACTGTAAAGTCACTTTTATGAACGCCGAATCCATCGTTTCCAAAGTCTGGAGTTTTTGTACCACCCTGCGCGACGACGGCGTGGGTTATGGCGATTATCTGGAACAGCTGACTTATCTGATCTTTTTGAAGATGGCCGACGAATACAGCCGGCCACCGCATAACCGCAATGTCGGCATCCCCGCCGAATACAACTGGCAAAGCCTTAAGACTAAAAAAGGCGCGGCGCTGGAAGGCCATTATGTGGTGCTGTTGCGCGAGCTGGGTAATAAGCCGGGTATATTGGGGCAAATTTTTACCAAGGCGCAAAACAAGATTCAGGATCCGGCTAAGTTGTCGCGCTTGATCGATATGGTCAACGACACCGATTGGGTGGTGATGGGCGCGGATACCAAAGGCACCATCTACGAGGGTTTGCTGGAGAAAAACGCCGAGGATACCAAGTCCGGCGCTGGGCAATACTTCACGCCACGGGCTTTGATCAAGGCAATGGTGGAGTGTGTGCGGCCTGAACCCAGCAAATCGATTGCCGACCCAGCCTGCGGGACCGGCGGTTTCTTTTTGGCGGCCTATGACTTTTTAAAAGCCAACTACCCGCTGGATAAAAAGCAGTTGGCATTCTTAAAACACGAAACCTTTTACGGCAACGAGATTGTCGCCAATACCCGCCGCATGTGCTTGATGAATATGTTTTTGCATAACATCGGCGAAATCGATGGCAACAACGCCATTTCATCCAACGACGCCTTGGTGGCGCCACCGGCAGAAACCGTCGATTACGTGCTGGCTAATCCGCCGTTTGGAAAGAAAAGCAGCATGACCTTTACCAACGAGGAAGGCGAGCAGGAAAAGGACGAGCTGACTTATAACCGCCAGGATTTTTGGGCAACCACATCCAACAAGCAGCTTAATTTTGTGCAGCACATTCGCAGCCTGCTGAAAATCAGTGGTCGCGCGGCGGTGGTGGTGCCGGATAACGTGTTGTTCGAAGGCGGTGCCGGCGAGTTGGTGCGCAAAAAGCTGATGCAGAATACCGATTTGCACACCATTCTGCGGCTGCCGACCGGCATTTTCTACGCTAACGGCGTCAAGGCGAACGTGCTGTTCTTCGATAACCGCGAAGCCAGCCCCAACCCATGGACCAAGGAAATCTGGTATTACGATTACCGCACCAATATTCATCACACCCTGAAAAAGAAGCCGTTGCGCTACGAGGATTTGCAGGATTTCATTGCCTGCTACAACCCGGCCAACCGCCATCAGCGCCATGAAACCTGGCACGAGCAAAACAACCCCGAAGGCCGCTGGCGCAAGTTCAGCTATGAGCAAATTCTGGCGCGGGATAAGACCAGTCTGGATATTTTTTGGCTGAAAGATAAATCGCTGGCCGATCTGGACAACCTGCCGGAGCCGGACGACATCGCCGCCGAGATTATTGAAAACGTGGAGGCGGGGCTGGCTTGTTTTCGGGAGATTGCCGGGGTGTTGGGTTAATGGTTACCTGACGTCGTGGATAAAAATGCCAGCCATTTCTCCGCTAATGATTTACCCGGCTTGGCATAATCAACGCTGCAAAGGCTGTCTGTATTGCCAAGGCAGGTACCTTCTTTCGCTTTGGCTGCCTCTTTGGTGATTTTGCAGTAGTACCTGAAAGGTGGGCATTTTTAATGGTGTCGCTTGGCAAGTACCGTGGTCATTCCTCAGATTGTGACTTGCATCGTAGCAACCGAGAGGAATTTGCGGCAACATGCATCTAAAAAAATTAACTTGCCACTACTGCTGGGATCGTTCCAATTGGTTATCGCTTGGTCAGCTTTCAAAGTTAAACTGGACAGCCAGCCCACTACACTTTCCGATGCGATTGAGAGATTGCTATTGATTTTGCGTGAGGAAGATAAACGAACTATCGCGGCAATGACCGAGGAGGATTTGTGTGACCTCCATTTTAGTCTTGGTCTACTGATCCGGAATGCTTGGTTGCATCAAGCGGATAGTGATTTGCTTGCTGCGTGCGGGACTCATTCTTCAGATGAAGCTTCTTGTCGGGTTATCGGCGCATTATGGCGGGCGTTACAGCCTTAAGGATGTATTATGGGCATACAAGATCGAGACTATTACTGGGAAAGACATCAGGCGGCATCAAAAGCAAACGTTTCTGACTTCGACAAGTTGCGCCGACACCGTCCACCACCGACCAACCGGTCTTCTGGGAGCTTAAAATACCTCTTAACTCCGGCCATGATCCTCTTTAGCCTTTGGTGGGGGACCGATAAGCTTATAAAGCTGAAAGGGGTGCATCTTCCAGCATCACCCTCTGTATCAATTCCGGCAGAGAACACCCCGGTTGCTATGCCTATTTCTGGTGGGCTTGAAATAGCGGCCGATCGACAAGGACATTTCCGGGGAACCGTGTTGATCAATAATGTGCCGATGCCTTTTTTGATCGATACCGGCGCGACCATGACCTCAATTCCAGCGCGCTTTGCCGATGCCGCTGGTCTACCGGTCGGCAGGCCCATTAATAGCAATACCGCGGGTGGACAGGTGATTGATCGGCTGACCCAAGTCAATAGCCTGAAAATTGGCAATGCGGAAATCAGAAATCTCGATGCGACGATCAACCAGCATCTGGATGAAGTCTTAGTTGGCATGAACACCTTGAAATATTTCACCATTACCCAAAGCCATAACAGGATGACGCTGGTGGCCAATGGTTCTTCACCGGAACAAATAGTCAGGGCGCCTGTTATGTTCCCGGTCCCAATTCGACCCGCCACACTGGCCGTCGAGCAACCGATTGCAACGCCTGAAATTAAGCGAGTGACCAAGGTGAAAAAGACGGTAAATTGCAATGCCCAACAAGTCTGTACGACGACGTATAGCGACCACTAGCGTAGTTCGGATTTGAGTATTTGAAGGTGTAGTAGAGTAGGGGGCCGAACGTTTATTGGTGCTGCCTGTCCGTTGTCGGCTTAAAATAGCCCTATTGAATATGGCTGTATCAGATTTGTTGACCCAAATTGTACAACTCGAACAATTTCGAGCCTTGACAAAACAAGAAGGCCTGGCAGCGCTCGAACGCCTCTATCGGGTTGCACATAACGATACCGGCCAAGCTTTGTGCGTGAGGCGTTTTTTCGGGTACAACCGACATACGGGTAAAAAGAGGACATAGCGGCTAATCTCCGCTGTACAGCCCCGAAAAGCCCCTTGTTCAGGGGCTAAAATCGAAGGCGACTATTGATGATCGGTATCAAACTTCGCCTGTTCAAATTGTATTAGATCGTCATTGTCCACGCGATCGTAAATATCTTCCACGGACAAGGTCAGTTGAATCGAATCGAACGTGACGTGATCCCCCAGATAATAATACTCCGAACGCCAGTCGCGTTTCCGGCGCATCACGATGATCGAGACGATATCCTGTTCGATCAGCACATATTCCTCAAGTGCTGGAATATTGATGTAGTAAAGCAACTTTTTAGTGGTATCGATTTTACGAGTCGAATTCGATAGCACTTCGACAATCAGCAGGGGCGACGTTAGAAAATCCGCATCGCCGGCCGCATTCGTACAATCCACTACGACATCCGGATAAAAGTAGTTCTGACCGGCTTTCACCTTGGTATCGGCCATGAACGCCTCGCAAGGCCGGCCTTTTAAATGACTGCGAAACTCGCCAAGCACGTTGGCTGAAATCCGCGAATGGTTGTGATTCGCGCCGGCCATGGCCAGAACCCGGCCATCGAGATATTCGTGTTTAGTTTCGGACACGCGCTCGCTCGCGAGGTATTGCGCCTCGGTCATGAAAGACTCGCTGGATTGTAACGTCATCGCTGGTTCCGTAGAGTGTGGAGAGTGTGTGTTCATGCTGGTTTCCTCGAATTGTTATGAAAAACCGTCGGGAAAACAAGCCCCCAGACCGGGAAGCTGTTTCCCGTCCGGGCGGATTGCGATTGAATCGCGTTAAGCGGTAAAACATCCCCCTAACGCGATCGTCAGGGGGATGGGGTTAATCGCCGACAGACTGCTCGGCGTGTATTTTCCTCAGCATGCTATCGAGGACAGTCGGCAATAGCGCGCCGAACCGGCCTTGAAAGTCTAAGGGCTCGTTTTTGGCATAGCGCCTAGCCGCCAAACCTAACCGTTGTCTAACCCAAGGACTGGCCTTGAATTGGCTTCTCAGCCAGGTCAAATAGGCGTCGTCGTCGCCCGTCCAATCCGCCGGCGGCGAAAAGGGCGACTCGGGATGACCAGGCTCCGTATCCAGCGTTTGCGCGTCGATGACGAATTTCGAGGTCATGACGGCCGTTCGAGGTCGGTTAAAGCGGGTTCCGCTATCGAAACGGCTGCCAGCTGCCCATCAGGGGCAATCTCCACCACGAATCGGTTGCCGTGCAACACTTTGCATCCGGTTAGATCCGGCATCAGCCGTTTCAACGCGTCTGCGGGATCATCGGCGGTGTTCGCCACGATGAAGCAGCCAAATTGCTCGATATCCTGATCGTGACAGGAACCTTGATAGTCATCGTCGTTCTCGCAGAAACGCGACACCTGTTCCAGCACGTCACCCCACTTTTCCTGGCAGGGAATCAGGACGATATCATCCTGTTCGTTGCCGGTATAGGCGCCGTGCTCATCGATTTCTATGCTATCGTCACCGATCCGGATCCGGTAAGCCCGGCAAAACACCGCGGTCACCCAAACCCAGATGCCTTGAAATTGCGCGCGATGTGACTCCTCAAGGATCTCACTCCGCACTTCTTCTTGGCTCAAGTGCCGCAGGTAAGGCTGCACCCAATGCCCGGCGTCGAATTGGTTATCGACGAGCACCCAGCCTTTTTTCCAGGCCAGCAGGTATCGCAAGGCCCCATCGGACTGGAGATCGTCGTCAATCGTCACCAATTGCACTTGTCCGCTTTTGACGGCGGACTGGGTAATTGGTTGGTCAACCATTTCCAGAAAGTCGCCAAATAGGTCGGTATCGCAGACCGGTGGTCCTTGGATGCGGGAGACTAGCGCTTTGGGCAGTCGGTCGACATCGTTGAGTAAGTGTATCAAGCCACACTCGCGTAGCACCGGGTAGTAGGTCAGGAAATCGTCCGCGCTCAAGGCCGTTTTCAGTGCCATGAGCTGGCTTTCGACCGCCGCGGCGATCGCCTCATGGATCAGCTTAATCACATCGGCTTCATCCACCAATTTGTCGCGATCCGGTAAGCGGGCCATGAATTGAGCGCTATCCAGATGCACGATATTGCCAAGGTGGCTGGTGTCTCCGATACGGTAATAGTGGCCTCGATATACCGGTAGGCCTTGCAAATACACCAAGCAATCCCGGTAATACCGATACGAATCGATCAGGTTGATCAAGCGAATTTCGCCGACCGGTGATGCCACAAACTCCGCCGCCCCGATAGAATCGATGGCGTTGGGTCGCGGTAGCGAGACTCCGTTAAAATGCACCGGAATTGGAAAACCGGCCGCTAATTCCTCCAGGGTATTTTTGAGTTTACCTGGGTCGATATCGACCAGCCGGATTTCGGTCAGACCGTTCCAATCGGTCACCGGCGAAACCTCCACCGGTTGAAACCCCAGGATATGATCGGTATCGACCGAAAAACACCCGCCTTTACTGGATAACCCCAGATGCCGGCAGGCGAAGATCGCGGATAGAAAACCGACGCCAAAGGCGTGTTCCTTCGCAATCAGTTCCATGTCCCAGCCGGACTCGGCGACGGTGAGCAGGGTTTCGAGCGAATCGATTCCGCAGCCGTCGTCCGTCACAGTCAAGGTGTTGGTATCGGCGCAGTAGTCGAACGCGACATAGCTGGCGCCGGCGCGGCGGGCATTCTGCATCAGTTCACCCAAATACGTCGTCCGATTGGTAAAACTCCACTTCAGACTGTGGACTAAATTTTCAGGGTTTACTTTCAGTTGTAGGGGTGCGTTCATGGTGTTTTTCCTCAATTAAATTGGAACGTCGAGGAAATCGAGACGCACCCCTGGCGGGGAATGTCCGTTTCCCCGAGTCATTGGGTTTTAACGCGCGTCACCGGGTTATCCCAAGTGATGCGCGGGTGTGGTGTTAAGCTGCCAGAGCTTCACCGCCAGACGAATGACCGATGTAACCGGCAAAGCGTACGGTTCCGTCGTAAGACAAATCCACGTGGTTTCCGACGAATTGGCTAAGAAATAACTAGCTTTTCAAATCGAAGTGAATACCTTGAACGCCATGGGCTTCCAAGAATTCTTGATCGCTAGAAAAGTGCTGTTTACATGGTTCAATGCAAGACGAGCATAAACCCCATCCAGTGTCTTGGCCGGACCATTGGCGACCAATAAATTTATTGAAACAATGTGTGCAGCGGAGGGTAATGGGTGTTGATAACACATGGACGGGCAAATCGAAGTGAATACCTTGAACGCCATGGGCTTCCAAGAATTCTTGATCGCTAGAACAGTGCCGTTTACATGGTTCAATGCAAGACGAGCATAAACCCCATCCAGTGTCTTGGCCGGACCATTGGCGACCAATAACTTTGATGCCGCAACATGTGCAGCGGAGGATAATGGGTGTTGACAACACATGGTTTGCTTCATGCGGTTTTTCTTGATGCATCTGTGTTTCCTCATAGGAAGCCAGGAAACGCAATCCGCAAGCGGGAATGAGTTTCCCGGCAGGGTTAGAAAAATAATAATGAATTAAAGTGCTGTTACCGAAGCGACAATACCTTGATCATCAAGGAGTAAAGCAACTTGGTCTTAAGCCGCCAGGGCCTCGCTGCCAAACGAATGGCTAGCATGGCCGGCAAAGCAAGACGGTTCGGTTGCAAGATTAATCCGCGTCGTTTTCTGAAACGTATCCGTCACAATTCGAATACTGTCCAGGCCGGACAGCTTGAATTGCGAAACGATCGGTCCGCCGCAGACGAGGGACAGGCCGTTTTCCTGTTCTTCGTCCAGATTGATATCGCCCCAATCGCCGTTGGCATGTCGGTCCAACAACGCTGTCATTTCGACACCGCAAGCGGTTAACAACGCCAGTGCGGCGATAGAGGTTTGTATCCTTCCGTTTGAGAGTGATACGAGTGCAGTCATGGTTCCTTCTCCAAAAATGACGGGGAACACAGGCTCCCGTACGGGAAAGACAGTGCTCCCCGCAAGGGTGGTTTCAAAAAGGCTCAGGGTAATATTCGTCCGGCAACAACACTGTTGTCGCCGAATGATCGGCTTTGGTGATGACCCAGACGGTGTGTGCGTCATTAATCCGATACACCGACATCAGTTGACCGCCTTCAGCCAACACAAATTGTTCTAACACCGGATCCTCTACGGCCCAATCGGCAGCGTGGCGCGAGAGCAAGTAGCCCGCATCGAGCAGCATGTCTTCCAGCAGAGCGAGTACGCCGGGTGTTACCACCGTGGTACCCAGCCGGAAGGGCTGTTTTTGCGGTTCATTCCGGATCAGACGGACGGCGTAACTTTCCGCGACCCGCGCGTCGATGGCAGCCGAAAATTCCGCGATTGCCTTCCGAATCGTGTCGGCATTGGCCGTTTCCGGCAATGTTACGAGTAGCGATTCCAGGATATTGCGGCCTTGACTGTCATAGCCGGCGGTCACTACCCATTCGTTTGCCCAGTAGCTTACGAATACATAGGCCTGCTTGCGTCCGACCGCGGTGGCATAGCCTTTCGTGGCGATGGCCACGCTGTTGAGCGCGACCCAGCCTTGGTCCGTCAAAGATTGCTGTACGCTGCGTTTGATGGCGGCGTCATTGTTTTGTGGTTGGTCTGTCATGGTGATTTTCCTCAGAAAATGCCCCGACAAGCCGCACCCAAACGGGTAGGGTACCCGTCGGGGTTAAATACAATGTCAATCGCGCCCGGTTACTGCAGTGCGTGCCAATACCGCGTCGCTTCAGCTTCAGACAAAAAAGCGGCCTTCTGCCGGTCGTTCACCCAAACTTGCCAGGGTAAATCGTCGTTTTCGCACTCGATTAGCCCGTGCTTGTCGACGGGCAAGGCAAAGCGTTGGCCTTGAATGAAGGCAGCAAACGCATTTGCCCGCCGTTTGTTTACAAAGCCGGCATGGACTTGGCCGTCGATCGTGACCGACCACGGATAATCGACGTGGACCCCTTTTTGGATGGCAACGTCGCCAACCCGAAAGGTCGGGTGCTGATAAATGGTCCGAAACGGACTGTCAATCCGCACGATACAGTGGTCCAAAATAGCCAGACCGCCGCTTTCACCGGGTTCGATCAGCAACGGCACCTTGATCTTGCCGCATGAGCGACCGATAGTGCCGATGACATCGTTCTCGTCGAACCAGGACTGTCCCGTTGCCGGGTCGCCATAGTACAAACGGATTTTCCGTTGCGTACCCTGGACTTCCTCAAGCAGAGCAATGACTTCTTGAGGCGTGTCCTCGTGATAACAGGTGCCGGACGGCAGACGCTGATAGCGAACTGTATTCCCGTGACTGGTCTGTTCAATAATGTGGTGTTGCATGATGTTCTCCAGTTGAAGCGGGAACACCACGCCCCAGTCGGGAACAGGTATTCCCGCAGGGTAAGGTACTGGTGAGACCAGTAGTTAACTTAAGATAGGGTCGGTCTTTGGCTTAATCGAGGAGTAAGCTTGACGCCAATACTTTTTCACAACAAGCCATGCTCAGCGAATGAATGCACGGTTTCGCCGACGATGAAGTGATCAAGTACACGAACGTCAATCAAGGCCAAGGCTTCTTGAAGTTTTGCTGTAATCGCGCGATCGGCCCGACTAGGTTCGCTAATCCCCGACGGGTGGTTATGCGCCATAATCAGAGCTGCCGCATTATGGTGCAGCGCAGCTTTGACCACTTCGCGCGGATACACACTAGCGCCATCAATCGTCCCCCGGAACAATTCATCGCAAGCGATAACGCGATGTTGATTGTCCAAGAACAAACACAGAAATACTTCGTGCTCGTATGGCGCCAACTTCAATTTGATACAGTCCTTCGCGTCGTCAGGACTGGTCAAGGCTTCACCTCGACTGAACGTGCGGTTGTAGATCTTAATGGCCTCTGATATGACATCCTGTTCATCAGCCATACGATAACTATTATTGGTTTCTTGAATGAATAACATGGGCTTTCTCCGGTAATCTTAAAATGTGGAGAAAGCCGTCCCCTGCCGGGGTAGACTTTCTCCGGAAGGGTTGTCAAAAATATTCAAAGCCTCATCAGCGATGTCTACCGACGTTGACCGTCGGCAGAACATATTTTGCTAAAGAGGCTCAATTACGACGCCAAAGGCAGATCTTGATTGGACTCCAAGGCATCAATCCATTCCAGCAAATTGCGGTTGACGGGTTCATTCGCCAACATCGCATCCGGATCGATCCCTCGGCTGGCCAGTACCGCGCTCATTGCCTGGGCTAAAAGGGCGTTGCCTTTTTCCCGTTCCGACTCGCCGCCGTGCTTGATGGCCCAAAAGGGATCGAAGCGTAAGTGTCTGGTGCCGCTTGGACACTGTTTATTTACCTCGGCATGAAATGCCCGATCGAGCGATTCAGCCTGTTCGAACTGCTGCCAGAAACCTGGACCGGCTTGAGTATCCACCGGCGGTAACCAGCGTCGCCGACAGCCAACCCAACGGTTCATGCGGTCGATCAAGGTCTTGCTTTTCGGAAAAAAGTGGATGGTCCCGGCGCCCGGATAGTAACGAACGTCAAAGTAACTACTGCTTATCCGTTCACCGTCCTTAAGCGCACTGAAATGCTGCCTAAACACCGATACCAAACTTACTTCCGCTTCGGTCTTGCCGTCGAGCAAGGCAAAGACCTTGTCGAAATCGGCTAGAAGTTGCTCCGAATTCCAGTCAAGACCTGTGTGGTAGGACTCGACTTTATGCCCTGGCAGTACGAAGCGTGTGGTCTTGATCCGCATCCCCAGCGTGCGGTGTTTATCATTGGATTTCCACCCCATGTAATACACTGCATTGTCGCTGTGGTAGCGCGTGATCAGATCGAACACATCGCAGACCATGCTGAGTTGAATTTCACCTTGCTGATCGATGATGCCTTGCAGAAAACCGTAAATATTCGCCACGGTAAATTCCAAAGACTTGATCGATTCGAAATCCGACTCCAACCGCTTTTGCGCCGCCGATGACAATCGTGACTTGACCTGAGTCGAACGCAGAATGCTACTCCACGCGCGATTTTTCAGGTCCTGATAACGTTCGTACAGCGTCTGCTTCACCGCATCCAATGACGAATCGTCTACAGTGTGCACACCGCCACCACTCAGCTCACCCAGGGTTTTACCTAGCATGGCTCGATAGCGGCTGGCACGGGCTTCACTGAATACAGCCTGCCGTGTCGCTTCGAAGGCGGCATCGAACATCAATACCGCGTTATCGATATAAGCAGTCGGTAAGGCTAACTCCTGGGGCACATGAAATGCGCTGGCCAAGTCGTCCGCTTCACAACGATCCTGACGCAAATTGTCCAAAATATTGCCGAGGATCTCCTGTTCGAAGGTTGAGGTTTTTTTCAACCAGATCAGGGCAATTTCGACGTTGGTTTTGCGTTCGGCATCTTCGCCGGCGAACATGTCAGATAAGAACTCCACCTCGCCATGCTGTTCGATCAAACGCACTAACAGCTGGCGTTCTTTCGAAAATGGATTCCGTACGGTTTCGGCATTGAGGATGGCGACGATTTCAGCGTCGAACAAGATGTCCCAGGCCTTCAGCACGTGGTGAGCGCCCTGTGCAAAAGGCGGATTCATAATGCAGTGCGAGTAACTGCTGCCGTTTTGAAACTGCAGGAAATCCAACCCGACCACCGTGTAGCCTTGCGCACGTAACACCGCATGCTTACGCATATCGATTTCGACGCAATCAATCGCTACCCGTTGGTGCTGTTTGAATGGCTTGGCTTTGAGCAAATGCCCTTCGCCGGCCGATGGATCCAGTACCCGCACAAATCGGGTGTTCCTGAACTTTGCCCAAGCCCGGATACTCAGCGCTTCCGTCGAGGCATATTGTTGAAAGTGGTCTCTCATGACATTCTCCAAAAAAAGGGGAATGCCACGCCCCGGTCGGGAACAGACATTCCCGCAGGGATTGATAATGAGGCTCGCCGCGGATATCGCGAAAAGCCGAAGGATGATTAAGCGGCTGGGTCTGAATCAGACAATCCCAGTGCTTGTTTAGCTAACGTTAACAATTGGTCCAAATTGTCCCAATCGATACTGCCGCCGGCGTCTTTACCGCGCTGGTAGGCGTCGATCAGACCGCGGCACACTGCCATCGCGGTGCGTTCTTGACGTAGCTTCACCACCGAGGCATCGGCCTTGGGCCAGACGTCGACCGCTTCGACCTGCCAACGCGGGGTTTTGCCGTCGACTTCCTCGAAGTCGTCGAACAACAGCGGCATTTCCGGGGTGTCGTCCCAGATGGTACCGTCGTCGAAGGCGGCTTCTGCCACCGCTTGCGCGCCGTCTGCCGACTCTGCGACGATGCCGACTACCACCCGGTGCGTGTAATCGAGGGTGTACGTCACGGCGTAGGCCGGTGATGGGTTCTCCTCGGTCAGCACCTCGCTGTGGTAGGGTGAGATTTCGGCATTGCACGATGGGCAACGGTCGTTGCAGGCGCAATTCCATTCGTCGTCCCATTGGATCTGGCAATAGGGACAACGGTATTGGTTCAGATACAGAATCTCCGAAACCGGAGCTGGTAAGAATGACATGGCAATACCCTCCGTGATCGGCGGGAACCGCCACCCTGCAGGATGGAGTCCCGCCAGGGTGAATAAAAAACCGCCGGCCGCGCGGGCAAACGGTTGCACTTTAAATAAGTCGTTGTAAGGTCTGCGTACGCTTCCTTTTTTCAAGGTACGACGATGAACCCGATAATGACCCGATTAGTGAACTGGGTGAAGTGGCTGGATCGAATCATCGATCCACCACCTAAACCCCGGTCACAACCCGAACCAAAACCGATGGCGATTCTGGTAGGGCCCGGCAAACGCCACTTCGATTTGTATCGAAAAATCCTGGAGGAATTGAACGATGCCGAAGTCGGCGTGTTAACCAAACTGCGCGATCCCCAGGTTGCAGGACCGCTGTTAGCCCGCATCCGCGCGCTCCGGCAGGAGACGATCGTTGAGATTGCGCCTCAGCTCGGGCTCGATGTCGAGCGGGAACTGAAGAGCAACAACGTCTTCCACCTGCCTTCGGATAGGACCAGGCTGCACTGACCGCCGATTAATGCACGGCCGAACGCGAGCCCTCTTTGCCGCTGCCAAGCGCTTTGCGCAATTCAGAGGCTGGATTCGGCCTTTTGGCCGGTACTTCCACCTGCGTTTTGCGCCGCTTTTTTGCAGGCTGCGCGAGCAGTTCCTGTGCTTGGGCCAAACTGAGTTGCAATTTGGCTATTTCAATGTCCGCAAGCATAATCGCTTGGGTTTTCTGTTTAACCTGCAGCTCGATATCGAGTGTTTCGAGCCGGTAGGTCGGACGGTTGTTGCGTTCCAAAATACCCTGCCTTACGGTTTGGGATAAGGTTTCCCAATCCGTTGCCGGCAGGCTGTTTTGTGCGGTAAAGCGGGGTGGTAGTAGGGCCGGCATTACCGAAGCTTGGCGCAAGCGTGCTGTTTGCCATAACGCCCAGTGCTGACTAAACCAGAGCCGGGCGGACTTGAGAGTATGCCAGATCACCCGGATGGCCAGGATGAATAGGGCAAGAATGATGGTGCCTAAAATGAAGTGCATTGAAACCTCCTTCCGAAATGGAAGAACATGCTTCAAACGCACGACCCGGTTCGGGCGATGGCGCCCGAAGCGGGATGGATAAAGGCTTGTAACAAGCCCGATTAAGGATCGGCATTAACGCAACCGATACAAGCAAAACGGATTTTGCTCGCCGCCTGAAGACGGAACGCCGGCAGAAGCCGGAATCAGCATTCTCGAAAGAACGCATGAAGTCGATTTTTTCATGTCCCGTCGCGGACGACGCATGAAAAAACCGGCTGATATCGCACGCACCCACTGTAGCCCGATCCGGCCGGGCGTGCAATAGGGAAGGGTGTCGATACGGGCAGGACTTCATCAAGGATGAAGTTCTGGCCACGCATCGACACGATTCAAGTCACCTAACCGCTCACGCCGCCAATAGCATGGCTTTGGACAGTGCGAACAGCTGAGGCCTCAATTCAGCCAGGTCATGAATGGTGAGGGCGACCGGAAACAAATGGCCGACCTCCACCCCTAAGCCGATGCCGAGGGTTTCGATGCCGCTGTCACGGCAACGCTTTAAGATCGACAGCGTGCCCGGTAAATCGTTGGGTACGCCGTCGGTCACCGTTAACAGCAGTTTGCGCGGTTCGCGGCATTGCAGCAATTGCGCCGCGGCAAACCAAACGGCTTGCGTCATCGGCGTGGTATAGGCCGAAAAGACCGAAAAACGTCCCAAATTGTCGCGGACTTTTTCGCCGTGCCGTAACACCTGGTGCACCGATTCATCGTTGGCGCCGGGAAAGGCGGTGATTGCCGGATTGACCCCTTGAATGCTCTCCAACGCGAGGGCCAAGGCCATCGACGCTTCCAGGGCCAGAGTGAGCAAACTCACCTCTTCGCCCTGAATGACAAGGGTTTCGCCCATGCTTTCGGATTTGTCCAACAAGATATGCACCGCACAATTGGGCGCAACTCGTTGCCCGGATCGGCAAAACACCCGCGTATCGCCCAACGCGAGTTTGGTTAAGCGGCGAGGATTGATACGCCGGCCGTTTCGCGCGGCTTGCGGCCGATTTTGCCGGTGGGCTTGCACCGCGCTTTGCAACGCGACCCGCAGGGCTTTGCTGTTCTGCTCCACCCGGTTTGCTAAGGCTTGGCCGACTAGCCGACTACCTTTCGGAAACAGACCGACAGGTAGCGTACATTTTTCGGCCGAATCCGGCGTCAAACCCAATTGCGATTTCGCCGTCTCGAACCAATCCTGTTCCAGGTCTGGCTCTGATAGCGTGTTGAGCTGGTCCATTAAGGACGCTTGCTTCGCGCTGTCTAGGTTGGCCGGCTCCCCCGTTCCGGACGGTGGGTTGGGCGAAGTCGCCGAACCGTTTCCGGGATCGTTGTCCTGGTCGGACGGTGCAGAATCTTCCGGGTTGGTGCCGTTTTGATCGTCCTTTGCGTCCGAATCGGAAGAGGGTTGATCGTCCTGTGCCGAGTCCGCGCCGGATTGAAGGGTGTTGTCATCCTCCGGGTCCGTATCCGACTGGTCGTCAGACGCGGTAGCCGCAGGTTTCGCACATTCCTCTTCGAGCATCGCCAGAATCCGATCGGTCAGATCAAGACAGTCGCGTTCACAGGTCAAGCCCTCCGGTACTTCGGACAACAAGCCTTCCAAGCGAATCAAAGCGCCGCGTGGAAAACATGCGCGCAAGGCCTGTCGCGTAGCGTCGACTAAGGGTTCGAGTACCGTTTGGCCCAACACCTTGGCCCGAAGCCGTTTCAGAATGTAGCCGAACAGGACATTGCCGGGATGATCGGATGCGGCCTGGGCCGTTAAGCGACCTTCGGTCAACATCTGTTCCACCATCTTTGCCAGGGTCAAGCGGGTGCCCGGATAGACCTTGGCCAGTTCATGCTCAATGCGCACGTCTTCGATCGCGCCGCAGATACGCCGGCGCAGAACCGAGTCACCAAAATCGAGCTGAAAGTCCGAAAACCGAATATGCGCCGCTTCATGGGCCAGATAGCCCCACGCGTAGTTCTGGTACTGCGGTTCTGACCCGTTGTAGCCAGGTAGTTGTATCGATTGGCCGTCGGTGTAGGCTTCAGTACCGCCGACCGAGATCGAAATGCCAAAGCGGTTGCCGATCGCGGCCGCCACAATGGGAAACGCGCGTTCTAAAGTTTGATGCATGGCTTGCTCCTTAAAAAGCAAGGGGCAAGCCACAGCCCCGAGGGGCGTGTCGCATTGCCCCGATAGGGTGATAAAAATAACGCTTAGAACCAGAATTCGGTAACCGCTTCCTCCGGTAGTTCGGATTCGTCGGTGCCGTGGGTATCGGGTTCGTTGTCGTTGTCGGATCCGTGCGCTTGCGCAGCCAACGCGGGCGGTGCAACGGGTAGAACCGGCCGCGAAGCGATGTCGGCAAAGGATTGAGCTTCGCCTTCATCGTCGGTAAACAGATCGTCTAACAAGCCGGCAAACAGATCGTCCGGGTCCACCGTGGGCGGCTCTTTCGGTTCGAGCAGGCTGGTTTGCACCGGGGCGATCACGGCTGTCGATATCGGCGATGCCGGATGCCCTGACGACAACACGTCATCCGCGTCTTCGTCGTTCGTTACCTTGGACGGGTTCGACGACAAGCCTTCTCCGTGACGGCGAAGCTTGTCGGGATCGGCCAATAGCATGGTCATTGCCATGATCTCCTGCAGCAAGGCCCCCTCGATCGCGCCGCGATTGGGGATTTCTTGCAGTACGCCATCGATCCAGGTGACGATCGGTGCCACGCGATAATCCAAAAAGCTCAAGCCATCCAGTTTGTCGCGAATCCGCTTAATCGGCCGCAACGCATTCCGGGTGACCTGATCTTTTCCGATCAAGGATTGTTCCAGCAATAACTCGGCGTCGTTGGCCACTTCTTGAAACAACTGGCCGCCGATCGAATCGATTTGCTGTTCCAGCCGTGCCACATCTTTCGGGCTGGAGGCTTCCGGTTGTCGGATGGCGACCACCATGAAGTCGAAACCCAACTTCGTGGCCACGTACGCCATAGGGTCGATCGCCTTTTCGATAATGCCGGCAAAGCTCGGATGCTTTTTGATCCAATCGCGCACGGCGTCGTCGTAGCCGGCCAGGAACTTCGCTTTATTAACCGCGAATTCCTGAGCGACTTTTTCCAGCTCGCTCACGATGGCGTCCGCGTGTTCGACCGGCACCACAAAACCGCCCATGAAGCGGGTGCCGACCCGTAAACAGTGGCGTTCGGCCGCTTTTTTCAAGCGATTGAAGTCCGCCAACTGGTCGGGATCGAGCAAACGTTTCGAGCCTAAGCTGGCCAAGTCCTCGGGCGGTAATTCACTGCCGTCGGCCAGTACCAGATCTTCTTTGCGCAATTTTTTCCGCGCGCCGTAGATGTTGGCTTGGATTTTGACCAAGACCACACGGTCCAATATTTGATTACACTTCGTCATAGTGCCTCCTTAAAAGAGGCCTACGACAGCCCCGGAGGGCAGTGTAAGCCCCTTCCGGGTTGATAAAGCCTGTTGAAAGGCGGGTTCAAAAAAGTAAAAACCGTGACCGGTTAAAACCAGTCACTGTCCATTTCGCCTAAAGCGGCAACCAGATCCAAGGACGGCAACAGCAAGCCTAGTGCTTCAGCCACAGGCCGGATCTGCACTAGGTTGGTACCGAATAGCTGTAACACCTCGGATTCCTGGTGTAAGTTGGTCGAGGTTTCGCGAGACGCATCGGTGACAATGCCCACGTCGATGCCGACGAAGCCGGCTTTTTTCAACGCCGTTAGCCATAACCAGGGGGCAATGCCGTGTTCCGGGTGTATTTGGCCGCTGGTGTCAAAGCCGCGGCCGATTTCACTTAAACGCAGCAGCGAGTCCCAATCCGGCCAACCCACATAACTCAAACCAAGGTCTTGCTGCCAGCGGTCGATACAAGATCGCCACTGATGTAAGGCGTGGTTTACGGCAAAGACGACCGGTTGCGGTGCGCGGCATTCGACTTGCCAATACAGCACCGACATGTCACACCTGCCAATCGCTGCCGAACACGTCTTGCGCCAACCGGTGGATGGCCTCGCGTTCGGCCGCATCCCCCCGCAGAACCAGCGCCCGATCCAAGGCATAGGCCAGGGCGTTCGGGGAACCTTTGTAGTTGGCACTGAGCTGGGCCCAACGCAACAAGCTGCGGGTCGACATGGTGATCGAAAGCAGGCCGGCCGAATCGCTGCCGCCAATAAAGACCTTGCGGATCTCGTTGGCCAGCTGAATCATGCGTTCCCGAATGCTCAGCGGCATGGTCGGGACCGCGCGTTCCAGCATGCTCATTTCGTCGTCCGGTTCCGGATAGCCCACTTCCATCAAACGAAAGCGGTCCATAAAGGCCAGGCTTTGACGCATCACTCCTTGATACAAGCCCGACTGGTCGCCGGCGCCGGCACTGTTGCCGGTTGCAACCAGACGGAACTTCGGGTGTGGAATGACGACTTCGTCGGTGGCCGCAATCATCAGCGGTTTGCCTTCGACGATATCGTTTAAACCCAGCAACTCGGCCGGGTCGGTCGCATCGATCTCGTTGAGCAAGAGCACGTGGCCGTGGCGCACGGCGCTGGTCAACGGGCCGTCGGTCCATTTCATCGTGCCGTTGCCGGTTAAGACGAATTGGCCCAACAAATCGTTGAACTCAAGCCGGCCATGACCGGCAACGGCATGCACACCCCAATGTAAGCGCGCGGCGGCTTGCTCAACCAACGAGGTTTTACCGGAGCCCGTGGGACCGGTGATATACAGTCCATCGCCATTCGGATTCCGAAAGAACGCCAGGACGTCGCGCAATGGCTCGCGCCGAAACACATACGGTTTTTGGACCGGCACGAATGGATTATTTGCCGGGACAAAGCCTTCGACGGTCATCGAGGCCGGTGCGGATACGCCGAAGGTATCGGCGACGGAATACTGTTGGTACATACTGCCTCCTGATTTAAGAGTGACTCCCGAAATAGAAGGCGTGCGCCCCCGGTAGGGAAGCGAACCTCCCTTGCGGGGTTGATTAATGAGTCATAGCGGTTACGATGGTCTAAACCATTGAGGGCTCCGATATGATTCGACTAGGGGATAAACTACGTTTAAGCGACCGGGAACGGCACGCCTTTCGGGTGATGACCGATCGCGCCGCGCCGCCGAAGACGGTGGCGGAGTACAATGCGGCCTTGCAAGTCGCGGCCGATGCCGTGCGGGATAAGGACACGAGTGCCGAATCCCGCTTGCTGCAAGCCGTGTTACTCGGCGAATGCCTCCAACAGGAGTAATTCGGCCAGAAGGTGGGCTTTAGCTTCGCCGATCGCCTTGCTCGCCAGCAATTGGCGTAAGGTGTCGGCTTGGCCGCGGTCGACGAGCGATAGCACCAAGGTGGTGGCAATTGACTCGTTGAGATCCCGGAAGATATCGGGATGATTCAATAAAGCGCCTGCGACCGTGGCCGGTTTTAACGCGGCCAGTTCGAGGATCTTCTCCGCCGTGGACATGGAGGGTTCGCGGCGTGGCAATTTCGAAACAGAATTGAGGTTCATGGTCGTATCTCCTATAAAAAAGGGAGACACGCCCCCATCGGGAGAGGTCTCCCTGGGTGGGGTGGGTAATCATCAAACGATATCAAACATCAACACCGATCGAGGTTTGCATGATCAAACATGCGGGTAAAGTCCGATTGACCCGAGCGGAATTTCGCCGCTTACAACGCAACAACGCCAGGCGCGGTTACGCGGTCAATACGATTAAAACGACAGCGGAGTACGATGTCGCCTTGGTTCAGGCGTGCTCCCCGGTGTTCCTGGCCGATTTACTGCAGGCGTTGGAAACGGGTAGCAGTCCTTTAATGCGTGGCGAGGTCACTTTCGATCAGTTGACCGACAGTTAACCTACGGTTGGCATTCAACCGACAGACACTGCACGTTCGGCGATCGCGGTCAGCGCAACTGCGTGCAGCTGCTTGAGCAAGTCGACTTCGGGATCGTCACGGTGTTGCCAATTGTCCGGCAACGACGCGATATACGTCGTGACCAGGGTGGGCTCGGTTTTAGCCATCTCGAACAGGCGACGGGTAGTATCCCGGCGGTGCTTAAGATCGGTTAAAAACAGCCAAACAGCTTCTGATTTTGTCATAGTGCACCTCCAACAATCAGGGGGCACCGATGGCCCGATAGGGCGTGATGCCCCATTCGGGTTATAAAATAGGCCGTTGATAGCAACGGCCGGACGAAGCCGGGTTTGACGCACCCGGTACCACCAAGGACATGCCTTGATCGCCGCCTGAAGACGGAGCGCCTGCTCTGCAGGATTTTCAGCGTATCGATGACGATAGCGCTAGAAAAGTCGGTTGAGGGCTTGGCTTACACCTTAAAACAAGCCCTGAATCGACTTAAAGAAACGAACACTACCGAGGTAGTGTTCGTTCGTTGCTAACGTGTTTTCAAAACCAACTGCTTTCCGTCACGGCCAAGGAATCCGGGTCAAACGCTACTTGCGCGTTTTTGCCATTGTCGTCTCGGCACGTCACGCGTACCCGCGAGGCCGGAGCCTTTCGGTACGGGGCCAGCTCCGCCTCAGTCAGTTGCGGGAGCAGGGCCGTTAAAGCCGCCTTGTAATCGATACCCCCCTGGCTGACGCTTCGACAGACACGCACGCCGGAATGTTCGGCGATGACGTAGTCGGCCATTTGCTCTACCCATTGGGCTTCGGTCTTGGCTTGCAGTTCGGCCAGTTGGGTGGCTTCGGCTTTCAATGCCTCCAGTTTCTTCTGCCGGGCACGGTATTCGGCCGCCAGTCGATGCCATTGAATTTCGGCGTCGCCTTCAGGCAAATACAAGTCCCGCTTCAGGTCTTTCGGCGGCTCTTTTTTGGTGATGACCCAACCGTAAAACGTGATCGTCGCGTTGATTAAAGTCACCAAAAAGGCGTCATCGCGCGCGATGTCGAACACCTTGACTTGCTGGTCGTCGAGATAGAAGCACAGATAGCCTCTTTTAGCATCGGCGACCAACAGCTGCTGCTGCATTTGCACCCAATACAATTTATAGGCGGCCGACTGCTCGCCTTCCTGTACCACGTTTTCGTAGGTGCTGGGATGCGGGCATTTGATTTCGACGGGTTCGCCGTTAGCGGGAATGCCGTCGAACGAGGCGCGGATCAACGGGTATTGATCGCACTCGCCGCACAAGGGCAACAACAGTTCGTCACACGTGGCTTCGAACCATTGCGCCGCCTTCGTTTCCAGTTCGCGGCCGCGACGAACCAATGGATGGTTGTCGAGGTTGGCTTCCAGGACGATGCCGACCCGTTCCGCCCACAAGCGCCAAGGCGTTTTGTAAGGCGAGCGGTTCAGAATGATTGCTGCTTCACTGGCGGTTACGCCTTGCGATCGCCATAGCCGCCACGCATCGCTGCGTTGGGCGATATCGACGATTTTCATTCGAACTCTCCGTCGATCCGGATGTGACAGCCGTGCAGCACGCCTTCTAATTTGCGTTGTTTCAACACCGCGTGGCAACGCTGTGCGAGACGGACATCGTCGAATAGCAACAAGGTGCAACCCGGCGATAGGGTGCAGATGCCGCCGAAGGTATCGGCGATACTGACCAAGTCGGCGTAGGAATGCCGGCGATGAAATAGCCGGGTTTCCGTGTCCGGATCCAGCGCTTTATCAAGAAATCCCGGCCCATAGCGGCGCAGGACGGTCGGTGAGTCGTAACGGCTCCAGTCGGTAAAGCTGGGTATCCGGTTGAGGGATTGATCGAAGGTGGTGATTTCAGTCATGACGTTTCTCCAACAGAAGAGCGTCACGAATAGCCCACCGGGCGAATCATGACGCCCTGGATGGGTAAATGAGAAAAACCGAAAGTCGGTTTAATTTCTGAGTGCTTGACGAGCCTTGCTAAGCTCGGCGTCTTTCGCAGATAGCGGCGGCATGGTCATGCCTTCGCTATGCGTTAACGCGGGTTTCGGTTTGGCTTTGTCTAATTCCGCACGGGCATAGATCAGGTCAACACCAGTAAATCGGCTGGTGATGAATTCTTCGGCCGCCGCCCATGCGTTTGCATCTTTTGTCCGCTTAATCAGGGTTTCAACTGCCTTAATCAAATTTGGATGGAGCTTAGATGCATCGATCACCTCCGGCTTGGCTTCAGCTTGAGGCTGTTGCTCGGGTGTCGCAGTAGTCGGTTCGGCCGGCGGATCGATATCGATAACATCGGAGCCGTCGATATCGATGATTTTGCCGTCCATTTCCTCGGCGGCATAACCGCATTCTTCCGGAAAGGCCGCACGCAAAGACGCCGCTTTACCGCATTTGGCCAATTGCCCTTTGGGGCGCTTGATCCACATCGCGGTAGGCACTTGCGAGTTTTTGCCGCCGGCCGTGCTGTAGGCTTCAAGCCAATAGACTTCCTCGGTAAAGGCGCAACGTTGGCCGCCGACGATCCGGTACACGGTAACCGCCACCCATTCGGGAAAAGTTACGCTGACATTGACGTCCTGCCATTGGTCGTTGTCGTCTTTGTAGCGCCCGGTAAAGGTCTTGGTGACATCCGGGCCCCACACGGGACGGTCCATTCCAGCCCAAACACCGGTTCGGGACGCGGTGGTCTGAATTTCCGTGATGGAGGGCCAGACGGTTTCGACATTGCGACCTAAAGCGGTACTCCACATCGGGACGATATGCACCGGTTTTTTGAAGATGTCGAGTTTTCGGGTTTTGCAATAATCCAGAGCCATCAAGATGGCTTCTGCGGTTTTGGCTGTGGGAAAGGTGACTTCCGTCAGCACTTTCCAGGATTGCTCCGTCAGGCCATAGGTTTGTTTCGCAGCATCCGGTATTGCCGGGCGAGTATGCGTATCGGAGGTATTTCTGCAGGGATTGCTTTGAGCCATAATCGTTCTCCTTAAAAAAAGGGAACGACGGACTCCCATTGGGGAATCGGATCGTTCCCCATTGGGTGGTATAGGCGTCTTGAATGACGCATGGATTGAAAGTTGAGATTGACGCACTCAGTACGGGAACATCGGTTCCCGCCGCCTAAAGACGGAGCGCCTGCTGCTGCAGGATCTTCAGCGTTGATTAACGCTAAATAATAGTGGCTTTTATAACAAAAGAAATTGCGAAGTGGAAGTGGATTTTAGCGGCGACTGGGTACCTGAGCATGTTGCTCGAAGAATCGGTAGAATGGTTAAACGCTTGGCGATATCCCCGAAGCCTTAACAGGAGCAAGCCACTATTTGACTTACCGAAGACAATGCAGGGTAATAGCCGGTCCACGGGCTGAATTATTGAATAAGAGCCTCGATTTTGGCCAAGACTTCGGCCAATACCGCCCCGTCCACCATAGATATCTTTTCGGCCTGACGCGCCGCCCAATCCAGACTGCGAATCTGATCCGCCAATATCACACCACTCACACGGTCGCCGACCGGTAACGGTACCTCAAACGGATATCCTTTAACCCGACTTGTTACAGGGCAAATCAACGCCAACCCGGCTTTGACGTTATAAGTGCGTGGCGTAACGACCAGGCCGGGGCGGCGCCCCGCTTGTTCGTGGCCTGCTTGAGGATCGAACGCAATCCACACCAAATCCCCGCGCTCAGGTACGTACGATACAGCCATTAATTGTTACCCTCTCGGCCAACATCCGGCCCCCAGTCAATGCAATCATGCCGATTATCGTCAGTCATGCCAGCCAGTAATTCCTCCAACTTAAAAACAGGTTTGGCCGTGGTCGGTACAATCCGTAGCCCGGCATCGTCCGCTGTCAGCTCGACCGGCGAACCGACTTCCAGCTTTAACTGTGCCAGCATCGCCGCCGGCAATCGAATCACGGCGCTATTACCCCATTTTTTAATTTCAGTTTGCATCAGATTTACTCCCGTTAAACGCGCTTAATGCAAATCTTTGTCGACCGATATAGCGCCGCCAAAAATGACTTACCCGAGGCCGGCGCCTGCCGTAAAAGTGCCTAGAGCAGTTTGCGGCCCAACTTTCATTGTTACCTCTGAAATAAATTCAAATCGGTAGCTACATTGTGGCTACGTTTTTTGTGGGTTGCAATCCTGTGGCGACAATGATTGCAAATTTGACAATCAGGATGGCGTGAGATGTGAAGCGTGGGAATTAACTTTCTTTCTTACTTTCTTTATTTCTTTTAATATGTCAAACTCCTGCCGTCGCAGTTGATTCCGAATGGGAGTTCGCCATGCAAGCAGAAGACGTTGAATCCAGTTTGGGTCGCCCCGCCGATATTACCGACGACCAAATTATCGAAGCCGGCAAGGCGTTGACGAAGGCGAATCGGAATGTCACCGGATTTGCGTTACGCAAGCTAACCGGCGGCGGCGATCCGAAGCGGCTCAAAGAGGTTTGGGACAGGCACAATGCCACTCAAGCGGTGACAAATTCGGAGCCCGTCGTCGAGTTGCCGCTGGAAGTGGCCGAAAGCTTGGCGGTGTTGACCAAGGGGTTGGTCGACAAAATTAACGTGTTAGCGCTGGAACTGAATGACAGAGCGGTCAAAACCCAAGAGCGGCGGGTAGCTGATGTGTTGCGAGCGGCGCGCGAACAGCAAGCCCAATCAGAGCGCGAGCTGGCCGATGCCTCGCAGGCGGTCGATGAATTGGAGACCATGCTGGCGGATGAGAAGGCCAGGGTGGGGGAGTTGATCAAACGCTTGACCGAAGCGCAGGCCGCGAACCAGTTACAGGCGGTTGAGCTAGCCACCTTGCGCGAACGATTGGAGGCGATCGAGAAGAACGCGAAGGCAGCAACCGAACAGCATGAAGCAGAGCAAGCCAGGCTGCGGCAACAGGTGACGGCTCAGAAACAAGCCGCCCAATCTATCGCGGCCGAGCGAGACCAATTGAAAACGGATTTGACCAAACTGCAGACCAAAGTGGAAACCGCGGAGGAACAGCGAAAGGAGGAACGACAAAGAGCCGCTGCGGAACTTCAACGTACGGGCGAAAAGCTGATTAAGCTCGAAGCTGAAACAGATCGCGCTAAAAAAGAGGCTGGCAACGCGCGAGAACAGGTTGCGCTTCTAACAGGCCAATTAACGGCCACGAAAACACAGGTCGAACAGTTAATGAAAGCTATTGGTAATTAGTTAATTGAGCTGAACCGGGGGCCTGAAAAGTCGCCGTTGACGATCTCAACTCAACCGGCCAAAAGCTGCCAGCCAAGTAATCGAAATAGTTCAAACCTAAATGACCGCGTAAATTCATAAAGCGGGCAGTCGTCGCATAAATCCAAAATCCTGATATAGTTCACAAATATTCATGTCTATCCAGCGGTTCATTTGTGAACCCAGATACCACAAATAAGAACTTGTCTTGTCGGTCGACAACCCCGGTTCATCGACATTTCACAGCTATATCGACGGCCAGCGCAACTTGGGCATTGAAAACCGGATGGCCATCGCGCCTGAAATAGGGCTTCGGCGCATTGGGTTTCGGTACCGTAGCGCTTCAGGAAATCCATCAAACTGAAGCCTTTTTGAAATTGGACCGGGTTCTTTTTCATGGCACGATCTCCAGTCAGATGAGGGTTTTCATTGGACTTGCAGGAGGCTTCAAAGTTGCTGAGGTTTATGGGGAATCAGGAAAAGTTATTGGTACTACTAGTAATTGGACATAGCCTATGGATATTCCCCCTCGGCACCATCAAGCGCCCCAACGGAAATAGCCACTTTTCATAGGTTTTCGGTCGATTGGCTGTAAACCTTTTTCTAAAATAAGGAGATGGTTTTGTTTAAAAAACAGTTTCAACGCAGTCTTTTATTATTTGCCTTGGCATTGCCTGCACAAGCGAGTGTAGTGATCAGTCTCAACACGGATACCCCGCAAATTCAGGTGGGCGATAACGTCAGTTTTGCCGTCAACATCTCCAGACTGGATGCTGCCGTGGCGCTGAGTAGTTACGATCTGTCTGTAAATTTTGATCCCGCCTTACTCCAGTTCGATCACGCGATATTTGGTGACTCAATACTGGGCGATCAATTGGATATTGCGCAGTCCGGTTTGAATTTTCCTTCCGTGTTGGCTGGCGACGGCTTGGTCAGCTTGATTGAGTTTTCGCTGGATGATTCGTCCGTTTTGTTAAGCCAGCAGGCTAATGACTTCACCCTCGCTAGATTGTTTTTCACGGCTATTTCAACCGGTATCAGTCCACTGAATCTGACGATTATCAGTCTGGCAGATCATGATGCCAAACCCCTAATTGCCGACAGCAACAACAGTTCGGTGTCCATTGCTGCCGTGCCAATCCCCCCGGCAATCTGGACGTTCATTTCTCCATTAGCCTTATTTATGCGTAAACGCGGCAAACTTCAAGATTAATTTCAGGAACAGACGGATGAAACAAGGAACCTCCCCGGTAAATTCTCAAAACAATTCCCTACAGACCTCAACTCGATGGTTTTGGCTGCTGGCTGCTGTTTTTTTTGCTGTCAATGTTTTTGCGGAACAGCGTTATACGATCACCGATTTGGGTACGTTGGGTGGAAATTACAGTATGGGTAATGCAATAAATGCTTCTGGACAGGTGACCGGTGTAGCTTACACGGCAAACGGTCAATCTCATGCATTTGTTACTAACAGCAGTGGTCAAATGATCGATTTGGGTACGCTTGGAGGCAATAACAGTGAAGGCTTAGGCATCAATGCAGCGGGGCAAGTGACGGGGTGGGCGCAAATTGCCAATAGCTATCGGCATGCGATTCTGGTAAACCCTAGTGGGGTAATGCAGGATTTGGGCACATTGGGCACACTAATGAGCCAGGGAAATTCAATCAACAACTTAGGGCAAGTCGCCGGAACCCTGACAGCAGGAGGTAATCAATATTACTGCTTCGTGACCGATGCCAGTGGACAAATGACTTGGTTTCAGTTGGGGACTTACTGCAAGGCAAATGGCATCAATGATTCCGGATTGGTAACTGGTGAGTTTCAATACCCTAATTTTGTGAAAAGTCATGCCTTTGTTGCAAATGATAAAGGTGATTTGCTTTTAAATTATGGATATGGAGCTTTTGGGACCAGCATCAATAATCGTAGCCAAGTAGCGTTAGTGCATGAACACTATAACGCCTCGAACATGTTTTTTACTTCTGTGGCCACAATTGTGTCTGGAGAAAGCCCACAATTTATCGGTGTAGGTTTGCCGAGTTCATCTAACAATATAGTATGGAGTATTAATAACTCGGGTGATGCAGTAGGTTCTTCCGCGTCAAGGGTAGGAGCAGCGCCAACGGCAACTATATCGAAAAATGGGATTACGAGAGATTTGAATAATATGCTTGATTCAAGTGTGACTGGTTGGTATCTGGTTGTCGCCAAAGGAATTAACGACGCTGGTCAAATTACTGGATACGGTTCTCATAATGGTCAATCACGTGCATTTCTGTTAACCCCTATCCCAGACGCTCCCATTTCAGCATCTCCAAAAAATTACGGCAATTCAAACCCCGATTGCCCCAAAGCACTTTGCGGAAACCCGATTGATACAGCCACCGGCAACAAATTCCAGGCAGAAACCGATTTCATAGGCGCACCTAACACCGGTCTGGAAATGCGCCGCTTTTACAATAGCCAAAGCAATGTAAAAACCACCCTGGGCTTCGGCTGGCGTGGCAGTTGGCAGCAGGCATTGACTATCGATTCCGCCAATACCACGGTTAAAGCCACCCGAGAAGATGGCCGGGTCGAAAGCTTTACAAAATCCGCGACTGGCGACTGGCAGTCCGATGCTGACGTGGTCAACCAATTGAGTGTGATCAAGGATGCGGCTAACCAACAAACCGGCTGGCAATTGTTGACTCGGGATGACGCAATCGAAAGCTATACGCTGGACGGCCGGTTAAGCGCGATCACCACCCGCGCCGGCATGACGACGAGTTTGAGCTATGACAATCAAAATCGTCTCAGCAAGGTGACAGGCCACTTCGGCTACGCGCTCAGTTTTGCCTACAACAGCAGCAACCAACTGGCCAGCATCAGCTTGCCGGATGGCAGCCGCTATCAATATGCTTACGATGCCAATAACAATCTGATTTCGGTGACTAATCCCGATCAAACCAAGCGGCAATATGTTTACGAAAACAGCACGTTTACCCACCTATTAACCGGCATCATCGACGAGAAAGGCAAACGCTTCGCCACTTGGACTTACGATGCCAAAGGCCGTGCAACCTCATCGCAACATGCCGGCGGTGCTGAATTGACCAGCGTGGCTTATAACGCCGATGGCTCATCCACGGTGACTGACGCCTTGGGTAATCAACACGGTTACAACTTCACCACCCAGTTTGATGTAGTCAAACCGACCAACGTGACCGGAGCCGCCAATAAAGGTCTGGGCGCAAAAGCGTTTACTTACGATGCCAATGGCTTTGTCGCCAGCAAGACCGACTTCAACGGTAATGTCACGACCTTCGTGCGTGATGCCGGCGGTCAGGAAACTTCCCGAACTGAAGCGGCGGGTACTCCTTTGGCGCGGACTATTACCACCACATGGCATGCCAACTATCGTTTGCCGATCAAGATTACTGAACCCAATCGAGTCACCAGCTTCAGTTATGACGCTAACGGTAATCTGCTGAAACGTACTGTAACAGCCGGAAACGACAGCCGGAGCTGGACGTTTACCTACAATGCCGCCGGGCAAGTGTTGACGGTGGACGGCCCGAGAACTGACGTCAACGACATTAGCCAATTTGCCTATGACAATCTGGGCAATCTCAGCAGTGTCACCGATGCGCTGGGGCACGTGATGCAATTCACGGCCTACAACGCCAACGGTCAGCTGCTTAGCAGCAAGGATGCGAACGGCTTGGTAAAAACTCTGACCTATGATGCACGCGGGCGGGTTACTTCGATAAAAGCAGGTGATGAAACCACCGCGTATGTCTACGATGCGGTTGGGCAAGTCATTAAAACCATTGCTCCGGATGGCACTGCTATCGTGTTTAGTTATGACGACGCCCATCGTTTGGTCAAAGTGACTGATCAACTCGGTAACCACCTTGACTATACGCTGGACGCTATGGGCAATAAGCTGAAGGAGCAGATTTACGATCCCAACAACAATTTGGCGCAAACCCTGAGCCAACAGTTCGACAACCTGAATCGTTTGGTTGCCACGCTGGATGCTGCAGGCAAAAAGCAAGTGTATGCCTATGACAGCAACGATAATCCGCTGACTGTGACCGACCCGCTCGGCAATGTCACCAGCTTATCTTACGATGCCCTGAATCGCATGATAGGCAGCGTTGATCCGGACGGCAATCACCTGACAACGGCTTATGACGCTAACGACAATCTAGTGTCGGTCACCGATCCGTTAACGCATGCCACGCAGTATAGCTATGACGGCCTGGGTAATGCCTTGACTATCGATACCCCGGATACCGGAGTGTCAACCAACAAGTATGACAGTGCCGGTAACAAGATCGAATCCACCGATGCCCGTGGCGAAAAGGTCGGTTATAGCTACGATGCCCTCAATAGGGTTAAGCAAATCCAGTACGGCAATAGCCAAATCGTCAGTTTCACATACGATCAAGGCACTCATGGCATAGGTCATCTTACCCAGATGAATGATGCCGCCGGTGTGACGCGCTGGAGTTACAACCAACACGGGCGCATCAGCAGCAAAACCTTTACCTCGGGCAGTTTAACGTTGGTGACCCGATACAATTATGATGCCAATGGCAGGCTTTCAAGCATCGTCTATCCGTCCGGCAATCTGGTGCAAGTGAGCTATCAAAACGGTTTGGTCACCGCGATGGATAGCAACGGCAAATCGTTGTTGAGCAGTATTGCTTATCAACCGTTTGGTGCGCCTACCGTATGGAACTTCGGCAACGGGGCGAAAACCACTCGTGAGTTTGATTTGGATGGACGCTTGGTGGCTTATGACTTGGGCGAGCGTAATCGGCAACTGATTTACGATGATGAAGGTCGAATCTCGGGGTATCAAGACAGCAACATGAACTACGATCAAAGCTTTGCCTACGATGCCTTGAGCCGCTTGCTAGCTGATTCCACACCCAGTAGCCAGATCGATTACAGCTATGACGCCAACGGCAACCGCACAGGTAAGCTGTCCGGCACAGTTACGGACACTTCGACTATAGATGCAGCCAGCAACCGCTTGCTGAAAAACAGTAACCCGGCCAAAGACTACAGCTACGATGCTGCAGGCAATCTCATCAATGACGGCATTCATCAATTTACTTACGATGCTCGTGGCCGTTTGGTCAAAGCCTCCAGCTTACTGGGCACCGAGCATTATTTGCTGAATGGCTTGGGACAAAGGTTGGCTAAGCTGAAAAGCAGCCCGGTGGATATGGCCGGTGATGCCAATCAGGACGGCGTTTTGACGGCTGTCGATTTGCGCCTGATCGTGTTGATGACCCAAGGCAGTGCGCCAGTCAATCTGGCGGCCGATTGTAATCACGACAGCAAAATCACCAGCGCCGATGCGGTGTGTACGCAAAGCAAGATGGCGGATATGCGCATCAACCCCAACAAATATGCGCCACTGGGCACGTATTTTGTCTATGACGAAGCAGGGCATTTAATCGGCGAATACAACCAAAAAGGCACGCCAATTCAGGAAACCGTCTGGCTGGGCGATATGCCGGTGGCGGTGATGGCCGGCGGTAGTAACTATTACGTGTATGCCGATCATCTCAACACCCCCAAAGCCATTGCTGACGAAGCCGGCAAAACCATCTGGCGCTGGGACAGCGAAGCATTCGGCAGCACTTTGGCGAACGAAGATCCGGACAAAGATGGCAAGGCCTTTGTCTATAACCTGCGCTTTCCGGGACAGTATTACGACCAGTTGACCGGCCTGCATTACAACGGCTTTAGGGATTATGACCCGAAGATTGGTAGATATATTGAGAGCGATCCGATTGGGTTGAATGGGGGTCTAAATACTTATGGGTATGTTGAAGGGAATCCGATTAGTAAAGTGGATGTTAAAGGTTTAGACGTAATAGTTTTTTCTGATTCATTCCATGAGGTTGTTGGGATTGAAACTCTAAACGGTTTGGCAATTAGAAGTTACGGACCTTCGTTAGCAGGTGGGAGTGTGATACATGGTTTTAAAGCCGAGGAGTATGTTGAAGTTAGAAGGGTTCCATACTCTTTGCAAGACGGACAACGAATGCTTGAATCTTTACAATCAGAAGATGTTCCACTCTACACAGGATTGATAAATTGTCAGACTTATGCTCATTCGATTGCCAATAAGGCTCAATATGGTGCGAGGATGTTTGGTATACCTTATTTTGGATTTTGGACGCCACTACCTGTAGATGTTCCAGGGATGATTCAGGCAGTACCTCGTACATTTGAGTTGGGCTGGCGAGAATTCAAGGAAATTATTAAGAAATGAATTTAGGCTTTACTCAGGGTTGTAGGGTACGCACTGCGTACCCTACCGCTGAATCCACTAAGGTAGATTGGGCTGAATGAAATGAAGCCCAACGGTTTGATTTTGTTGGGCTTCGCGTTGCTCAACCCAACCTACATTTGGTTGTTTTGACAATCCTTTAGCAGAGCAATGCGAAACCCAGCAGATACCTCGAAATAATCAAGTTTGTTTGCATTCAATCCATAGTAATCCATGGAACGGGACAGCGAACAGGATTGCTGGTTTCCAAAAAGACGTTTTAGAAAAAATTTATTGAATGTTTGCTTTGGGTCAGTAACCAGACGATCGGTTAGATGAACTCTGAATGTCGCCTTGGGGTCGAAGGACTAAACCGCTACGCGGTAGGGAGTCTGTGTAGCCAAGCCTGAGGATAATCGGCAGCATATCCTGTGTTTTTCCTATCCAAGCGACGAGGCAATCCGCCTTGTACAGGATAGGAGTCGTGTCATGACCTCGACAGATAAACCCGTCAGCCCCTTGCGTCAACGCATGATCGACGATATGCGGATGCGCAAGTTATCGCCAAAAACCCAAGCCAGTTATATTCGTGTC
Organism: Methylomonas koyamae; assembly: GCF_019669905.1. Taxonomy (NCBI): domain Bacteria; kingdom Pseudomonadati; phylum Pseudomonadota; class Gammaproteobacteria; order Methylococcales; family Methylococcaceae; genus Methylomonas; species Methylomonas koyamae. Next base: position 180,861 of record NZ_AP019778.1, read on the forward strand.
GTGAAGCGATTCGCGAAGTTCCTGGGCCGCTCACCGGATACGGCGAGCACGGAAGATCTACGCCGTTATCAGTTGTACTTGGTCGATTCCGGCATTTCGGCGATTTCCCTAAATGCCAATCTCACGGGATTGAAGTTTCTATTCGACAACACGCTAGATCATCCAGAGTTAATGGCCAAGATGCATGCAGTGCATGAGCCACGTAAATTGCCGGTGGTCTTGAGTCGCGAAGAGGTGGCTCGCTTGCTCACCGCCGCCGATAATCTCAAACATCAAACGGCCTTATCGGTGGCGTACGGCGCCGGCTTACGGGCCAGCGAGGTGGTGGCATTGAAGGTCAGCGACGTCGATAGCCAGCGCATGACTTTACGCGTCGAACAGGGTAAAGGCAGCAAGGATCGCTATGCGATGTTGTCACCGGTGTTACTGGAGCGTTTACGCGCCTGGTGGAAGTTCGCGCACGCCCAAGGCAAAATGTTGCCAGGCGGTTGGCTGTTTCCGGGCCTGGACCCTATCGACCCGCTCAGCACCCGTCAACTCACCCGCGCCGTCCATGCCGCCGCCGAGGCTGCGGGGATAGACAAGCGGGTATCGATGCATACGCTGCGGCACAGTTTCGCCACGCACTTGCTGGAGCAGAAGGTCGATATTCGCGTCATCCAGGTATTGCTCGGCCACAAGAAACTGGAGACCACGGCATTGTATGCGCAGGTGGCCACCGATATTCTGCGGGAGGTCGTCAGTCCGATCGAGACGTTGCCGTTAATGTAGTCGAGCACGCCCATGAGGCGGCTTGCGCTTGAGGTCGCGGATATTTTCCGCGCCCACGGTCCCGCTTGGCGACAAGCTCAGCAGGCTCACTTAAGCCTGGGCCAGCTGAAAGTCATGTCCGCCATCGAACAGTGCCGCACCGCGACATTGGGTGGGCATGTGCTGTGTTGTCCGGCTTGCCAGCATCAAGACATCGCCTACAACTCCTGCCGCAACCGGCATTGCCCGAAGTGCCAGGCCAGCGCGGCCAAACGCTGGCTCGACGCCCGCCAGACCGATCTGTTGCCGGTCGAGTATTACCATGTGGTATTCACCCTGCCGGCACCGATCAGCGCCATCGCTTATTACAATAAAACCATCGTCTATGGCTTGTTGTTCGAGATCGCGGCAGAAACCTTACGCACGATTGCCGCCGATCCGAAACATCTGGGTGCACAGATCGGCGCCACCCTGGTGTTGCATACCTGGGGTTCGGCCTTAACCCATCATCCGCACGTGCATGGCATCGTTCCGGGTGGTGGCTTGTCGCTGGACGGTGAGCGCTGGGTCAGCTGCAAGCGCGGCTTCTTTTTATCGGTACGCGTGCTGTCGCGGCTGTTTCGACGCCGGTTTCTGGAGGCACTCAGCCAGGCGCAGGCGGCTGGCCAATTACAGTTCTTCGGCGAATATGCGCATCTGTCGGATACCGTGGCTTTCGCCGACTGGCTCGCGCCGCTGCGAAAGTGCGAATGGGTGGTTTACGCCAAACGCCCGTTTGCCGGACCTGAAGCAGTGCTGGCTTATCTGTCCCGTTATACCCATCGTGTGGCCATTGCCAATTCACGCTTGCTGGCCATGGACGAACGCGGCGTCACCTTCCGCTGGAAAGACTACCGGGCTAAAGGCAGGACACGGCAGAAAACCATGACCCTCAACCCAGATGAGTTCATTCGGCGATTTTTGCTGCATGTCCTACCCAGCGGTTTTCACCGCATTCGCCATGTGGGCTTGCTGGCCAATGGCAGGCGGCGAGACCATCTGGCCCGAGCCCGGGAATTGCTGAAGGTGATGCCGGAACCCACGCAAACCCAAGCGGACGCGCTGGAAACAACAACCCCGCCGACCTTCGTCTGCCCGGATTGCGGGGCAGCCATGATAATCATCGAAATCTTGACGCGCAAACCGTTGATTCGGGCGCCACCGCCACAGGGTCCTGTGCCATGAGCCAACACGCCTGCCCAAGCTGGAGCTACCCACCCAAACTTCGTCGGCCAAAGCCGATACGGAAACGCTTGGCCAGAGGGCTGAAAATCCTTAATGATCACCTTCTAACGTCACAAAAAAGCAATCCGATTGGTCATTATCGTCTTCGCCAACCACGCTTGAAGCCCTATCATGATCTTGCAAATCCATGGCTTAATCAGAATAAAACCAGACTCACCATTCAAATCCCCATAGCCGTTCATCCCTGCTAACTCCCTGCTATGTGGCCCGCGGTTTCCTCCCTCGGGGCTTGTCCGACGCCTGCCCTCGGCAGTTTGTCACAGCAGTACCGTTACGCGGTGAAGGGCAGGCATCCGACAACCCTTAACAAAAATAGCCGGCCAGACCTTCTGTTTCATCGCCCGAAAGCGGTCGCTTCCACAATACAACACCCACCAAGCAATGCCTTAATCACCTGACATTCCCAATATGGCTTTGTACCGCGAGTCTTTATCGGAATGTACATAAATCGAGGTAGTGGCGATGTTTTTGTGGCCGAGATTGTCCCGCACGATTTCCAGCGGAACCCCTTTGTAAACGGCGTGGCTACCATGCGTATGGCGTAGCCAATGGGTACTGGCTCGGCGGATTTTGTCCGCCGCGACAGGGTCGGTTGGACCGATATCGTCCGCGGCGGCTTCAAAAAAGGCCTTGAGCTTTTGGTACAGCGCCGATTCGCTGAGGAAAACGGCGCTTTGCGCGTCGTCAGGCGCATCCCTTAAGCGATTGCGTAATTTGCCGACAATCGGGGTGTTCGGCGCAGCATAACCAATTGATTTGAGTTGCCGGTCTCGCAAATGAGCATTGATTTCGTCAATCAGCTGCGGAGCAATCGGGACCTGGCGATGCACCTTACCTTTACCGACGACGTTTAACCACCATTGGTCGCCGTCGTAACCGGTGAGGCGTTCCAGATCGCCAATTCTCGCTTTGGTCAATTCGTGAAGACGTAAACCGGTCAAGTAAGCGAAGCGCAGAATGAACAAGGTTCGCCGGTGATCGGCCCGCTTATTGTCCGGGGTAGCGGAGTTGTTGGCTTGCCGTTCGGCAAAGCCAATCAAATAGTCCCAGAGTGGGGGAGACAGTAATCGATCGGTGCCCTGGCGTCGCCCGTAGCCGCGCTTGCTTAAGCCGGCGAAGGGGTTGCTGTCCAAATAGCGCTGGCCTACCAGCCAGTCGCAGCAGGCACTGAGAATGATTTCGGCTTGGCGAGCACTACTGGGTTTCAGCGGACCTTTGAACGGTTTCCATTGCGGTGACCAACGTTGTCCAGAGGGACCGATCCAACGCTCGGCCGGCTGCGGGTCTTCGAGGAAACGGCGAAATTCGGCGCAATCCGGCGTGGTCAGCGACGATATCGCCTTGCCGCGCTCAAAGATCGCCCACAACAAAAACCGCTCTATTTCCTTCCGGTAGGTGCGATGGGTCGGGGTTCCGGCGTCGTATAAGGACAACCAGGCCAAAATCGCCTCGAAATCGTTGCCGGCGTCCAATAGACACCTAGCGACCGGAGCGCGGTTTGAGCCGGATTGCCCGCTCAGATGCTCGGGTGGCCGGAATCGTTCGATGGGGGCGATATCGGACGAACCCACTGTTACCGGTGGTCGTGCCGGGGATTTTCTCGCCAAATCCAGGCGAAGGCCCAATACCTCCGCATGATCGGCAAAAAAAGCCTGAATCTCGGTGGCGGATGTTTGGCCCAAGCGCGGGATTTGCGACCACCAGCGCTGGCCATGTCGGTTGATGAAATCCGCCAACTGGGTCAGGCTGTGAATGTTTTCGTTTTGCGCTAAGCGCGCCGCGGCCGCGGCTGGCAGCCAACGGCTACAGGCTTCATTCGGTTGCGGCAATGGCGCCGGTTTGCTTTTCAGGCGATCCAAAGACTTCAAGGCTTTGTCAATCCACTCGGCACTGCCGGTGCACGGCTGTTGCCAAATGGCTGCATCGGCCGTCAAATTCAACAGCTCGGCTTTGCGCGCGAGGGTGCGGGACAGGGCCATGACCGTGCGACGGGTCTCAGCGGTACCGGCGTCATCCAAGTACGCCTCACCGAGCACTGGCCAGGATAAGCCTTGTATCCATCCCCGTAGTAATCCGAGTTCGTTGGGGGTCATCCGGCCGCCTTATCGGGGGTATTCTGGGCCGGCCGGCGTTGCTTTCTGACCAATCCGTGCAATCGTTGGCATTTGTCCTTCTCGGCCTGAAGCTCCGCTTCCCGAGCAGCTAGTTGTGCGCGTAAGGTGGCCAGATCGGCTTCCCATTTGAGTTGGTGTTCATGTCGATCGCTGAGTTGTTGCATCAATTGGGTAATCCGCGCCTGAGCCGTGGCCAGTTCGAGTCTAAAATCCTCCAGCTCGCGTCCCAGTGCGGTAATGGTCCGTGCATGTTCCTGACGCGCGGCGTTCTTTTCTTCCTCAATGCGAGCCAAATGCCAATCGTGTTGCTGATCGAAGCGATGCGACCAGGCTGATTCCAGTGCCTGCAGTGCCGCTTTGGATGTCGATAAACTGCCTTCCGCTCTGGACAACGCTTCTCGGGTGCTCGCCAATTCGGCGTTGGTGTGGCTGAGCGATTGGCGTGCCTCTGCCAGCGCAGTCGCCAATTCGGCATTCGCGTGCCGAAGTTCCTCGTTGTGTTGGCTCAGTTGCGATCGCTCGGTGTCCCATTGGGCTTGTTGGTCTACTAGCTGCTGTTGCAATTGGACAATCAGCGCTTGGTCGTTACGGGCGTTTTCTTCGAGTTGTTGTCGCTGTTCGTCAAACTGTTTACTGGCTTCCTTCAGGGCCAGTTGCCAGAGCGAAACGGCTGTATCCAACATTACGGCCGGCATATCCGGCCTCTCGAAGGTTTCTTTGTGCTTGTTGGCGAAATGCAGTGTCCAGTCTTTGATGGCTCGGCTGATCACGGTCGGACTATTCACACCGATTCGATCCCGAATCGCGTCGATGGTCGGAAAGCGGCCGTCTTCCCTTAACACGGTATCGCAGCATTCGTAAGCGAGGGCATAGGTATCGGTTCTATTAGACATGGATGAAACCATAATTCACAGATGATTCATCTTCGCACGAAATTCACGGCATGCAATAGTGACCGGCACGCGAATCTAACCTTCTCGTTGGTCCGTTTCAGATGGAGGGGTGGCAATAAGCAGAAGCTGACCCGCTGGCAAAGTGTATTTCAGAGGCATTTAGCCAGCGGGTTTGAATTTTCAAATACGCTAGCATGGCAGCCTTTCAATTTAGTAAAGGAAGGTGAATGCCATGGCCGAAACCCAATCCGGATCCGGAGCAGACCTCTATAGTCGCCCCAGCTTTACGCAGTCGCTGGTGCTCAACAGCGAATATAGCAAACGCGTCCATCAACGCTACTTCAAATCCGTCGTGTCCGCGCTGTACATGATCGACACGATTTTATACATCATCGGCGAAAAGGACCATATCGATCAGGTACAAGAGGCGGTGTCCGGGTTGATCGATGCGTGTACTCAAGATCTGCTGGGAGAAATCGAGCGGCTGGAGAAATTGAGAGACGATAACGGTATTTCCGGAACGCCCAAATACAGTAATCCCGGTCGGTACGATATCGAAATTGTCTCGCCTCAGGTGTCGCAGTTCGTCTCGTTGATGCTGAAAATGGACGACGCCATGAAATTGGTCGACACCCTTTGGCTAAGCAACATCATCCCGAACGACAAGCGCGCGGACACCGAGCGTCAATGGCAACTGCGGATTCAGAAACTGGCCCGCCGGATCATTAGCCTCCGCGGTAGTGCTTACAGAGAAGCACGTGCCCGCGGCAAGACGACCGAAGTCGAAACCGCTACACAAGCCTTGATTGACAAAGGTGTCGACCTCGATACCGACGATGGGAAAGATCTAGCGGATATCGAGACAGATGGCGAGGAAGAGACAGAGGCTGTGGCGCCGAAATCGACGCGGCGGTACGGCTAACTTTTAAGCTTTCGTGGCAGGGATGCCGTGCAGGTGAATTTCAGAGGCATTTAGCCAGCGGGTTTGAATTCCGGTTTTTGATATAACGGTTCGCGCTAACGTTCAAGGAGGTAGCTGGCTTCCCTAAATAATCAGCATATCTAACGACTCCCGGCGACGGGCAGTCAATTTAAACCCTAAACGGGGGAATTCTCCGTTTAGGGGGAGTCCTCCGTCTAATTTAGGAGGATCTCATGAAAATGCGCAAAGACACAGCGGTGCAGGTTCATCCCAGCGTCGAACAGTTCGATATCTTCGTGATCGATTGGGACGCACTGCCTCAATTCACGGAATCGGAATTCGACGAGCTGCGTTACCGTTTGTTGCTGGCGATGTTGAGTTCGCTGAAAGACTTACGGGTCTGCGACGAACAAAAGGCGGATGCCTTGGAATGGTTGAAAAGTGACGACACGTCGCCTTTTTCGTTTCGAGTCTGCTGCGAATCGGAAGGTGTCGATTTCGAAGTAATGCGTGATCTGATTTTGGATCACTTGAGAATGTAATTTACCGAATCGCATCCCATGTTTCATGGGATGCACCTTATTCCTGGCGGCCTCTGGGGTGGGTTTTATGAGTCAAGCGGAACATGGCGGGCATTCTCCTTCATTGGAAGGGATTGAATCCAACCGTACCGACGTGCAGAGGCCGTTCGCGATCATTCATGTCAAACCCCACATCTGTAATCCGGGTTCCCATCATCCGGATATGTCGTGCCGCGCCTGTGGCACTGGCAGCTATGCCGAAGACGCTGCTTCACCCTCTGACAAAACAGACGAACCATGAGCCATTATCGATTAGACGGTATCGAATTCACCGAAGCTCACGAGGAGTTTCAAAACATATTGGCCCGAGCGTACGCCAATAAGCAACGGCCGTTGTGCTTGTGCATGGCAGACGGCGTCGAACTGTATATTGCCTATGCCCATGAACGATATTGGCTGAAACGGATGCCCAATTCCGGCGGCCACCATCATCCGGGCTGCGAATCCTACGAACCGCCGGCCGAATTGTCCGGCTTGGGCCAGGTGTACGGATCGGCCATCAAAGAAAATCTCGATACCGGCGTTACCCAATTGAAGTTCGACTTTCGTCTGGCTCCAGGGAAAAGCCGAACGCCGGCCCTAGCATCCGAAACCGATGAAGCGGCCAAGCCGACCAGCATTAAAGCGTCCGAAGCCAAACTCGGCCTGCGCGGTTTGCTGCATTATCTCTGGGAGCAAAGCGGTTGGCAGCGCTGGGCGCCAGCGACCGAGTCACGGCGCAATTGGCATGGGTTGCGCAAAGCCCTGTTGGGGGCCTGCGCCGGAAAAGTCGCCAAAGCCATGCCACTGGATGAAATCGTGTTCATTCCGGAAACGTTCATCCTCGAAAGAAAGGATGAAATCAGCGCCAGAACGGCGAAGTCCTTGGCTTGCTCGGACAACCAAAATCGCTTTCGGATGTTGATTGGCGAACTCAAGGAGATCAAGCCGGCTCGTTTCGGACATAAGCTGGTTATCAAGCATCTGCCGGAGCACCCGTTTTATCTAAACGACCAGACCTATAAGCGCATGGTTAAGCAGTTCGATGCGGAATTGCTTTTGTGGCGAGGGATCGAATCCAGCCACTTGATTGTTATTGCGACTTTTTCGATTAACCAAGCCGGCTACGCGGAGTTGGACAACCTCAGCTTGATGAATGTCTCGTCGCAATGGATTCCGTTCGAAACTGCCGACGAATTGGCGCTAATCGAGTATTTGGTGGCGGAGGGCCGCTCGTTCAGCAAATGTTTGCGCTACAACCTGTCCAGAACGAAACCGTTAGCGTCGGCGGTACTGGTCGATATCAGAATGCCCTTGGCACTTTATATTGCCCGAGACGGCGCCGGGGATGAATCAGCGGATGGAATCGATGGTTTGATCGCCGACAGTCAGACGGCGTCGTACATCTGGGATCCAAAACAACCGGGTTTACCGTTCGAACCACAACAGGGGAAACCTCAAATCGCCTATGCCGCAACTGTATAACCTTCAATCCACAACGACTTTAGGAATTGAGCTATGACCAGTCCATTGCATTGGTACTCTTTGTCGTTTAGTTACAGTACCGGATATTCCACCGGGTTCGCCAGTACCTGTATGGGTTGGCCGGATCCATTGTTGAGTACTCCCCGAATTAATAGTGCAACAGAAGATGCTTTAAGCCAAGTTACATCGTCGGCACGGGGAGTATATATCTTGGTTGCATGACTGAGGAACAAGTGCATACACACGTCTGAGAAAACTACCATTATGATCCGTCGCAATAATTGTCAATTACCACTGAAGGAAAAATCATGTTAAGCAAACTGATAAAGCTACTTCGTCGCAAGAAACCTGAGTCCCAAATTACCTCCCAACCAACAACGGTGCAGCCATGTACGGCCCCGGAGGACAATGCAAATTATGCCCTGAGCTTTGCTGTTGGATACGCAACCAACAATGCTGCATTAGGCGGATTAGTAGGCGGTAGTTTCGCTGGCGGTCTGCTGGGCGATATCGCCCAAGATGGTGTCATTGGGGAGGACAGCGTGAGTCATTCTGCGCGCGACACGACCAAAGCTGACACAGTGTCACCTATCAGCTTGGATACCGGATCATCCGACACAAGCAGTGCGGACGCAGGCTCATGGGACTAATTCTGGTCCTTTCCGATGCGGTTAACGCTGTTGTTCCAGAGGATGCTATGGCCGGTGTCGAGAATAGTGGCGATGAAGTGGATGTTATTGTTGAACGATTTACAGGCGAATAGACATGGTTAGAGAAGAGCGTTACATCGTGTTCAAAATTTCGGATGTTGTCCGCTGTCTTTCAGACGACGACAAACAGCGATTGGCCGATATTCGGCAAAAGTTATGTGAGTACAGGCAGGCGAATGGCAAACCCGAGCAGCATTGCGTCGTCGCGGAATCCGATTGGCCAGAATACGAACCAATTTGGCAGGCGATTGCCGACCGTGTAGCAGCGGAACAAGCCGCCCAGGCGGATTAGTGGATGACCATGCTGGCGCATCAATCTAAAGGCGAAACGACCTTTTCCAGTTGAGGCCTAATTGGTCATGAGCACAGTCAATTTAATCGCGATTCTCACGCTTTATCGCCCAGCCGGCGACGGTCTATGGTATGGCTACGGTGCGCACAGCTCGATTCGGATTACCAAAGGCGTGAAAGAGTTTGTCGAAGCCGCCGGACAGACTGAACTATTGGCTTGGGCGGTGTCGGCTTTGCCGCCGCTTTCAAATTGTTATCCGTGGCTCAGGATCGAATTAACTAGCAGCGCCGGACAGGCGTTGTTATCGGTGACCGACGAAAAGGGTAAGCGGGTGACCGAGGATTCCTTGTCGTGGCCGGACCAACAGGTCGGACGTTGGATATTCTACTGGACGGACAGGGTATTACTGTTGTCCGGCGAATATTGAATAAATCCATCAGTCATTAACAGGCTGTTGAAATTTAAAAATTCTCTCCATTTTTGGGGCTAAAAATAAGTTTCGCGCAAAACACAACAATGTAAGTCATTGATTGTTGGTTGCATCCAAGTGGCTTTTTGCGGCAAATCCGCTGATTTTGGGGAAATTTTTCCACCGGTTTTCTTTTTTCAACAACCTGTTAAAAGACAAGCCATCGGCGTTTGCCAAGGCATTTAGATCTTACTCTCTTTATCTAATCTCGGTCGCTTTCATCTTATTCGGAAATCAGGTTGCGAGTGTTGTGATCTGAATGCTATTCGCCGCCCCCGCTCTCACAATGCATAGCCGTTGATTTTTGGTGTTGCATATTCAAAAAGCCATGTAACAGTTATTTCGTGATTCGAATAATGCCTATTCGAATAAACCATACCAATAATCCAAATAATGATGGAGCTTATCGATGGCCGAGAATAAAAAAAGTACCATTCAATTTAAAAGTATGCCGATCAATTTAATATCAATCCAAGAGGGGTTTAATCCCAGGGTTTATTTTAGTGATGGTGAAATGCAGGAACTAATCGCATCAATTAAATCCGAAGGTGTTCTGCAACCAATCGTTGTTAGGCTTCAACCGGACAACAAAACCTATTGGGTCGTGGCCGGCGAGCGCCGCTATCGCGCTGCCGTCGCGGCAGGACTGCCCGAAATTCCGGCCGTGGTGCGTCACCTGGACGACAAACAGGCGCGGCTGACGGCTACCATTGAAAACACCCAGCGAGCCGATATGAGTCCAGGCGAAGAAGCGATCGCGGCCCGAAACGTACTCAGCGACTGCGACGGTGATAGAGCGGAAGCATTGCGGTTACTAGGGTGGTCTGCTAGGAAGTTCGAGGCGAGGTTGTTGTTGTTACATGCCTCGACAGAGGTCTTGAATGAACTGACAACGAGAGCCATTAGGTTGGGTCACGCTGAATTGCTATGCCAGCTACCGTCCGATTTTCAAAATGCCACGCTGGAGAAATTAATCGAGCACCAGTATTCGGTTCCTGAATTGAAAGCGCGATTGAGTCGATTTGCCAGACCGTTGGAAAGCGCGATTTTCGATCGGACCGAGTGTGCGTCCTGCCATCACAATTCGTATTTGCAAGCGAACTTGTTCGACGAGCATGTCGAAAGCGGCCTATGTGCCAACCCCGATTGTTTCAACCAAAAAACCCAGGATGCCGTCGAAGCCCGGAAGCGCGATTTGCACGACCGCTACGCGGCGGTGTTTCTCGATACCGAAAAGCCGCCGCAGAGCTTTGTGGTCGTGATACAAACGGGGCAAAACGGCGTGGGCAAAACGCAATTCGAAAAGGGGTGTAGTCAGTGTCGACATTTTGGAGCCCTTCTTTCGACAAATCCCAATTCGCCGGGGAAAGTCAGCGAAGACTGTTGTTTTGACCTGGATTGCCACGGCCAAAAAGTGTGGGGATATCAAGCAAGCTTATCGAATCCGGGTTCATCCACGATGACCGGGAATACAGTCACAGCGACGGGTGCCGATGCGAAGAAGGGCGCCAACCCCGGCCGAGCCGATTCGGCTCATAAGCCATCGGACGGAACCAGCGGCGCCACACCGGGTAAAGTGCTCGAACACATCGAAGGCTTTTTCCGAGATACCGGCGCCAAATACATTGTCCAACATCGGCACGGTAAACTGTTGGTCAACAGTTATGCATTATACCGGCTAGTGCAAACTACCTTTCCCAAAGAGGCCTTACCGATTGCCGCCGGAACGAAACAAGCGAGTTGGCCAATGTTCGGCACCCTGCGCGACTTTGTCGACGCATTCGGCTATCTCAGTATTGAAGAAATGATGGCCTTCAACGAGAGGATGCTGACGCATTTGCTGGGACAGCATGAACGTATCAACACCACCATGAGCAAAGCTTGGGCGATGGGTTCCGCCGGGGTTTGCAAGTTCATGGATATTGCGCTCCAGGACGAGTTTATCGTAACCCGCGAGTTTCTGAGCGCTTTCACCAAATCGGGGATGGAGGGTTTGTTACGGGAAGCGATCAATGGAAAAGGGGTGGCTTTTGTCACCTATTACGAGGGTATCAACGAGAAAAACACCTTCGCCAACCTGATGAAAAAGAAAAATGGCGAAATTTTGGACGAGGTCTTTGGCTGTGGCTATGACTTTGCCGGATTCGTCCCGGCTTGCGTTATCCAATTTATGGGAGAGGATAAACCCGTCTCCGATCCGAACTCAACGCACACAGCCGCTACGACCAGCAGCGCGTTAGCTTTGTCGGCGACCAACAGCATCCCTGAGTCGGGTTGGTTCGATGACGATGACGACGAGCGTATCGCCAACCAAGACTACACACTAGACCCTGAATTAGAGGTTTAACCATGTTTGCACAGTTCGAAACAATTTTAGGCGATGGCGAAAGAATCGATTTTTCCATCTGCCGCCAAGGCAATCGTTTAACGGTGTTGATCCAACCCTGCTTCAACGGGCCTGACCCCGGCATTGACGACCCGCAATTGCAACAGGTCAGAGCGGCACTTTCGATGCCACTTTGCGTCACCGATATGGCCGCGAATCTGGACCGGGATTTTCCGGCCTGTTTAATGCAGTACGTGGACGTGGTGTCGGACGGTAAGAGTGTATTTGCTGAGTCCATGTCTCGCATTAGAGAGGCCGCAAAAACAGCCAATAGTCTCACAACGGCATCGACCGCGAACGAGAAGGCCGCGCAAATGCCAAAAAAAGCCGAGGACGACGACAACGACACGGCGCCGGTCGGCGCCAATCTTCCCACCGATAGCAAAAGCTTATTTTGAGGTCAGCCAATATGTCCGGCGCCATTGTGACAAGACCCACACGTGTATTCAAAATGGGTGCGATCAGGCTGGCCGATCCGGCCCCGAATTTGCCGCCCATCGATGCCGTCAAACTCTACGGAAAAGCCTATCCGCATTTAGCGAATGCGGTGCTGGGCGAGCCGCAACTGATCGGCGATGAATTGCACTTTCCGATTAAAACCCATGAAGTCAAAACCAAAGGATAGTACGGGTAATCTTGCCCTATTACAGCAGTGGGCGAGTGGTTTGCCCACTACCGATGACAGCGACAACGGCCTAATGGATTCAAACGTATGTGTTCTGTTCCTGCTTTCGAGAACGATCAAATTGAAGCGAACGGCGTTAACCCACGTCCCCGCGCAAACCTTGCCCTTGATTTGAATGTATTGTTTAAGGAAGTGCGCCTGGACTTCGACCTGCGGTCGTTGATTGACGGGATTGTCGAACAGCAAGCGATCCAGTTATTCCGGCAGAACAGAGCAGTGTTCAGCACCGCGATACTGTTAGCTTATGAAATGGGCTTGGTAACGCCAGCCGAAATTGACGAGCACTTCGCCGGCGGATCACAGGCGCTTACAGGGCTGTACCGGGAAAGTTTAAAGCGGATTGACGCCAAGTTGAATGCGGTCGCGCAAGCGATCGTCGGCGAGGATGACGACGATTTTGAAGTGATCGCCTTCGAGTTCCGAGTCAGGGAAGATTACGGCCGTAGCGAGGCCGGCCCACAGCCCGTGGATTTGGTGATGGCCCTGAATGCGCGATTCACGCAGTTGGATTTGATCGAAGTCGATCGGGCGTTGGCGAAGGTGGTTATTGGCTGTATTCGCTATATCCAAGATTTCGGCGAAATCGGCATCTGTGCCTGCGATATCCAGCGGACGGGGATTGGCTTTTTCCTTGAAGACGAGCTGAGCGAATTGAAAGCCGAAATCAATGGTGGCAATAACGCCAGCGATCGGGAACTCGCCGAGTTGTTTCTAGAACGAGGCCAGTATCCCTTCAGCGAATTCACTGATGATGCGGATTATCTGGAAGAGCGCATCGAATTACTGCGGCGAATCATTAACAATGACCCGGAGAAACTCTTCGGCGACATTCCGGATTTGAAAGGTATTCGAGCGTTTCATCGCTTACACAAGCAGCAGGACGCTTATGTCACCAGCCCCTGGTGGCCGTTTATCGAAGAAAGCCTCGCGTTTATTCGGTTCGTTGAAAAAATAAAAAAGAACCATCACCCCGAATTCACGATATTTGACTCCACCGGGTCTTTTTATAGCGATTGCGGCATTGGGGTGGGTCATGCTATCGGCTTTGGCTTTGACTGGGAAGATACACTCGCTGCCGAACTGTACGAAGACATTGCCAATGCCGGTGAAACGCCCATGAGTTCAATCGCGTTGAACCCTATTGCGTTAAACCAGACCGCTGACAAACTGATGATACTGGCTAAAGCGAGAGGGTTAATTCGGTTGGCCGAAATGATTCAAATAAACCAGCAAGGTGACGATGACTGAATTTTTTGCACACTGTGTCGAACCGTCGGCCAGAATTAGCCCGATGACCGCCATTCTCGTTCACGAACTGAAACATATAGGGACTGGGGCGAGCGGCGTTAGCGGTAGCAGACTGATTTCATCCGCGCATGAGTTTTTCGAGGGCGATGACGGTAAGCTGGTCGTGGGCGCCGGCAAGCTAATGGGGCGTGACGATCTGGAAAACTTGCTCCGGGAAATCCTGAATAGATCGCTGCGAAAAGCGACGCTATTGCCAACGGCGGTGGTCTCGATCAGCAGCACGCATATCGCATGGACGACCCCGGCCGCAGTTCGCCCCATGATATTCAAGCCGGTAGGATTGAAGCCGCAAACGCTGACGGTGCCTTGGCCGCGTTTACTGATGGTGGCTAACAGCAACAGTCATTTCTCGGTTGCGGCATTAGCGAGCAACCGGAGGATTACGGCGCATACGAAGCTCTACCACGCGCCCTTGATGAACGTTAATCAGGTTGGCAGAGTGTGTACTGGCAGTGCGCCATTGCCGGATTATTGCGATGCCGAGCAATTAACGGCCTGGGAAGCGGTAATGTTCGAAAGCGCATTCACCCATGTCAATCATCCGCATAGCCTGAAAGTCGGCCATCAAGCAGACGCCGTCGAAACCAAAGACTGTTTCAAATTCTGGGCCGATCTGGCCACGCAAAACACAGTGCGATTTCCAAACAGCGCATTAAACCCGTTAAAAATGTCCGTTACAGACTTTATCAGCAGACACGCATAGGCAGACTGAAGATGATGATGAATGCCTATCTAACCGACCCGCGCGACCGGATTTTGTTTGGTGAAACGCCCACCTATATGCAGCCGCTGTTTGGCGAAAAGCTGCCGGCGCCGGAACTCGGCAAACACCGCTTTGTGATTGGCCAAGAAGGTGTGGTGTTAGAGGCCATCAATGAAGTGTTCGAAGTCAGGCTCCCGGTGGCTCAGTCGATCATCAAATTGCCCTATGGGGTTCTTGGGGCGCAAGGCGTTCGGCTTCGACATGGGGCGATGCCGTTTCGGTTATTGGAAATCATTGAGCAAAAGGCCACGTCGGCCTGCCCCGACGAGTGGGCCGGATGGGTGGTTTGGGATGTTTTGCACCAGGGCTACGCATTGATCGAACCCGAGATTCTAAGCGTCGGGCCAGGGCATGTGTCCTATCGCAACGAATTGCCTGAAGGTAGTGCGATCGTCCTGGATGTGCATACCCACGGCCGGATGCCCGCGTTTTTCTCAGGAGTGGACGATGTTTCCGATCGGCACGGTTTTTATGTCGCCGGAGTGATCGGGCATTGCCACGATCGTAAAAATTACGCTACTCGAATGAATGTAAACGGCCATTTTTTCGATTGCGAGGATTTCAGGTTGTTTTTTGATTAAGTTCTAGATCGGATTCAGATCGGGAGTAGTCGGACATGATTATTATGTTGGAGCAAGACAAAAAAGGCGGCTTTTCAAAAAAACCGTACATTGAGGTAATAGGGCCAATGACACGAATTATTTGGGGCTGGTGGTCTGTTGCCGTATTTGAAAATTGCGGCATTAACGATGTCAGCCGAGTGTTCAGAGCGCACGAACGCGACTTGTTGGTCAGCCAAGGGCGCCTTGAAAATAATAGGCCAGCAAGCTAATGGCTTATTCTAATTGCATCAGTGATGAACCGGGTAGTATTTAACACTACGTTTGAAATTGAATATGAAACCGACTATGTTTAAATTCTATACCCCCGCAAACTGGCTTGAAAATCGCGTTAAGATTGCACTGATTGGCGTTGGTGGCACTGGATCGGAAGTATTGACCAGTTTGGCGAGAATCGATTATGCGATCCGCGAATTGGGACATGCCGGTTTTCATGTGACGGCATGGGATGGCGATCAGGTCGAAAGGCCTAATATTGGCCGGCAGGCCTTCTATCCGAGCGATTTAGGCCACAATAAAGCCGTACTCACCATTCAGCGTATTAATTATCTCTATGGTCAGGATTGGATCGGAATTCCTGAAATGTTTTCTATTGAATGCAATAAGCCGGAATATTTCGATCTGGTTATTACGTGTGTGGACGTGGCGCAATTTAGAGCCGATTTAAGCCAGTGTTGCCGTTCTAAACACTGCAGAACGCTATGGTTGGATACCGGCAATGGCGCACATACCGGCCAAGTGATTTTAGGGCGGTTGTCGCATCACGATGATTGCCAGATTACCTTGCCGTCCGTATATGATTTTCACCCCGAATTGAATGGAATGGTCGATTCGAATACACCGTCTTGTAGCATGGAGGAAGCATTAGCCAGCCAAGAGTTACCCATTAACCGCGCGATCGCAAATGTGGCGATGCAACTGATTTGGGGTTTATTGCGCAATGGCGGCTTAAATTGGCAAGGTGCCTATCTTGATATTACAAAAGGCTCGCAAATACCGATTAACATCGCTTAGTCTTTTTCAGAAATACGGATGACGATTCTTCATTTTTATCGTATATTAATAATGTCGTTTCTTTCTAACGTTATTCTTATGTGCGGTATTTACCTGGAACGCCATGATGCGGATTCGAATATTCATCGATTCTATGCGCTGACGATATCGCCCGGTATTTTTAGCGACTGGTCTTTAGTAAGGGAGTGGGGCCGGGTTGGATCGCCCGGAACCGTGCGTTCTAATTGGTATGAATCGGAAGAAGAGGCGATAAAGGCTCAAAATGATATACTGCGAACAAAACAGCGCAGAGGCTATACGTTAGCCGCGATAACGTGTTAATACTTTAGTTTCTCTATTAAGGAATAAATAATGCTTGAATTTGATGGTAAATCCGAAGGCGAATTGCTCGATATTATCAATAGCGCAAAAAGTCAGCTCAGTGCGAGAATCAGCGAAAAGCGAGAACAGGTGATCGCTCAAATTAAAGAATTAGCGGCTTCGATTAATGTGTCGGTGGAGATTATTGATGCCACCGTGAAAACAAAAGCCTCTCGCAACCCCCAAGTTGCACCGAAATATCGCAACCCGGCTAATGCAACCCAAACCTGGACAGGTCGTGGTGTTGCGCCAAAATGGATGAAGGAATTATTAGGGGCCGGGCGGAGCAAAGAGGAATTTTTAATATGAGTTCTCCGGCTCATTCCAGGCGGGCTTTGTACGGCCGTAGCTAGATCCGCCCAGGACTATGCGTTCTAAAGCTTGCGTTCTATTCGGTTTGTTGGCCAGTACGGGTCTAAACGGCTGCGCGACTCACATTGCGCTAAAACCTGACGCCGACGATCGGGCAAAAAAATATGTGGCCTGCCGGGAGGAAGCCGACAGTCTGTATGCCGTTACGCCAAGGTACCCAACGCTTAGTCGTTATCCTTGGCGGGCATATTCGCCGAACACGCCGGCTTTTCGGTTCAATATGGGCGATACCTTGGACGACGGCGATCTGGATGTCGCGGCCGTCGGAAAGCTTCCTTGTTTCAGACAATCTCCGCCGCCCGGTGTCGAGCTTGACGAGCGGATCTGGGGGCAAATTCTCAGAGAACGCGAGTTCTTAACGGCTGGTGAGTATTTCCAGATGTGGAAGTTATGCGGGGGTGGTAAAAAATACCAGTTTCTCGATGAATGTCCGCAATACCAAATCAGGGCCGACTTGTGCCAAGACCAAGGTCGAAATTGCAAACTCGATATGACCGATTTAACGGATGAAAATCGAAAAATAGCAATGAATGCGTACTTGCGCAGCTGGCTCGTTAAAACGTTGCGCAAGGAGGGCCGCATTGATGACAAGGGTCGCATCATTCGTGGCAATAGGCCAAATTATCTTCAATGAAACTATTAGTTAGAGTTTATCGGATTGCGCGGACATGCTAGTATCCGGTTTGTTCGTTTGGTATTGCTCGATGTACTGCCGAATGATCTTAATCGGTGCACCGCTTCAGCTACTCGCAAAGTAGCTGGGCGACCATAGAGCGCCACACCACAACCTCTTTCGGATGTTCTGATAATAATTTTCCGACTGGAAATGCCTATCAAACTGAGTTTTATCGTGGCAAATTTTGCCAAACGAGGCCAGAAAATCCGGTCCCTAAGCGCGGCCAAGTTCGAACCCGTTACTATTGTAACGTATTATCAATATTATGTTAGCCCATGACCGACACCTCCAAAATCCAACAACTTGTTCCGATCGCGAACCGGATTCTAACCGCCGAAAATTTCCGCCGGCTGTCCGACGTGCCGCCTGAGGTGGAATGGTACGCCAACCTGACATATCCGCAAACCCGCCGCGTTTATCAAAATGCCGTTGAAGACTTTATGCGCTTCGCCGGCATCCAACGACCTGAAGAATTCCGCGACGTGACTCGTGCCCATGTCATTGCCTGGGGGGACGATTTGGGTGATCGTGTCCTAAATGGTACAACTATTAGGCACCGGCTATCGGCCTTTACTTTTGCGACAGAAACGCCGTTGCCAATAATCCAGTCTAAGGCGTAAAACGACCGAGTCGGGCCTGGATTGGCCACACCGGCTTAACCGATACTCTGCCGTCGCCAACAGCATTTGCAGGTGTATATTTCCTATCACATCAACCCAAGTGGCTATGCGGCACCAAACGACTAGGCAGAGCCATTTGGAAGAAATGGAGTGGTTACGATCGTCGCAGCCCAGTTGAAACCAAAATGCGTTGCTTCAAGCTGCTGGGTGAACGGGTCAAAGCGCGTATTTTTAATAGCCAAGTCGCTGAGTTGCAAATTCGAGCCGCGATATCACCAAATCTGTTGGCTTCGTTACTCGGGATTTTTGAAAATCACTGCCCAGTAAGCCAAATTAATCCCGAGCCGAGTGATACTCATCGCGGGGAATGGATACAATTGCTATTGGTTAGCTTGGTCTGTTCTTCCTTGCTGTTTCAAGTCACCTATTCGGCAGCCATAATCCCCGCTTGACGGGGCATATAGCAGGATACCTGCTCGTTTGCGGATACTGGGCGGTTTTGGCTTGCCGTTAGGCAAGCTCTATCTGGAGCCGTGGTATGTTCTGAAATGGGCGGAGGTTATGGAAGCCCAGTCAATTTAACGCCGAGCAAGCGGGCGATTGGCGACAAAGCGAATAGCCCTATCGCATTGCCCGATTGGACTTAAGGACAAGTTTGTTCGAAGTAGCGATTTGTGAAAATTGGCTAACGCCGATGATCATCAGTAAGATGCGCGGCAAAAACCACAAACCCATCGGCAACCAATTTTAGAGACTAACAGATGGCGCGAAGGGAATCGACAAACGACACGGAAGGTTTTGCCTGCCCACTCGACCACCACGCTCGGCATCGATCCGGATTCACCTGCCTGCCTCACTGGAAAAACCTGAACCCAATCGTTATCGGCGTAACTTCGAGAAAGGTCGGCGGCAACCTGGGCGACATCAACCTGATCCAGGATACCTTCCACAGCCAGTTTACCGACCACCTGGATACCAGCGCCGTCGCTACCCTGCCGTACATGCAGGCCTGTCCTGAGCGGAGTCGAAGGGGCGCGAGACAAGTCCGCAGCCTGCGCGAAGCGGCCAGCGTCAGCACCACCTTGGCGGGCCTGCTCAGCCAATTCGCTTGTGCCGGTTGTGCCAACCAGCAAGCCCTGCTCGATCAAATCCTCGACGCCTGGAGCGACACCAGCACCCTGGCCGCCACCTATGGCGGCCACAGCCTGACCATCAACATCCAGGACGTCGCTACCGGCAGCGCGGCCTACACCGCCTGGGCCGACGAGCTGACCATCCTGGAACACTTCAACGGCCGTACCGGCAGTGAATGATGAGGATTGGAGATTGACGGCATGAAAAGCCCAATAAAATATAACCTGACCCTGCTTATGAGTGAAACAAATGAATAATGACAGAAAACTGTTGAGCAACTTTTTTTTAAGATGGAATCCAATCACGTTGTTAAATAATGCAAGAAAAGATTATTTGGCAGCATGGCGAAACTATAGTGCGATTTTTGGCAATCGCGTAATCGTTGTCGGTTTAGGCGCCATGTTTGCTCTGATAGTTTTATGCGTCGATTTGAATGACTATTTATTTAATCCGCCGTTAACTCTTGAGCAAATGAATAAAGATACAGGCAGAGTGATAGGTGTTGACAGTATCAGAAAACAGCCTGCATATTCTATCTTGTTGGACGTTGATGGCCGTCAAGAAAGATTTAGAGTTAACTTTGGCGATTCTCGCGTAAAAAAATCAAACAAAGATGATTTATTTTGGTTGGTAGGAAAAAATATAACCATCTTGTCACAAAGGAAGTTGGATATTTTTTTTTGGAATAGCCATGTGTATGAAATATTTCTTGATGGAAAACCTCTGTTTAACGATTACGCAGAGATATACCAGCGCCGCGTAAGCAGTAGGAATAATTCAAAAATATCAATACCGATAGAAATGCTCATTGGCTTTGGTCCATTAATGTACGTTTGGTTTACATATAGAAACAAAAAATAAAGCAAGGAAATAATTATGACTAACAAATTACCCATAGAATTTGCCGAAGTGCTCCATGAAATCATGGAAACCGGCACGATTCCAACATCCACTGCGGACGCTCTTAATAATGCCTTAGGTTCGGATTCGATTAGCAGGATGAAAGGTCTGCTGGGGTTTATAGGCGTTGCCGATACTATGTTATCGGTTATGAATAGAAGTGTTCCTTATTTAGGAACGACAGCTGAAATCGGCGAGGTACTATTAACTTTATACTCGGCGACTACTCAATTAGAAACAGACAATTATGTTTCTGATGCCACTGTGCTGGATTTGGCTGCTTCCAGTTCTGCACTAATCGCCGCCGGTGCCCTTGTGGTTGGCGCTGCGGCAACACCCGCCGTTCTGGCAACAGCGATTGGCGGAGTTTTGGTTTCGGCTGTGTTGACTACTATTCCACTAGTAAACAATTCGTTTAATACAAGCCATGTTGCATGGGATGCTTATCAATCGTTAGCCAGTGAGACGCGTGACTTATTCAACGGGATAAACCAAGTCAATACTGCGGCAAGCTTATTGCCGGATATTATGTTGGCAGCTTATCAACAAGGGGTTTTGTCTCCACTAATGACACAAATTGAACAGTACGGTGATCATTTTTATGAAGTATTGGATGAGCTTAGTAAGTTGTATGATCGTCAAGTGGAATTCAGTGTAGGCCAAAACCCAAATCTGCCTGGGTCACTGTTCGATTTCTTATCGTCGGCTATAGCAAGCCTTCCGGCTAAATCGTTGACTTTTCTGTTCTCTCATCCAAATTACTTAGAGACGCCCATTGGTGCCTTGTTTGTCCTCGCCACTCTAGCCACTCCACCCGTCCGCCGCGACCCACTGGTCTTCGACCTGGACGGCGACGGCCTGGAAACCGCCGGCGTCAACACCGCCAACCCGATCTACTTCGACCACGACGCCGACGGCGTCAAAACCGCCACCGGCTGGGTCAAAGCCGACGACGCCTTCCTGGTGCTGGACAAAAACGCCAACGGCACCATAGACAGCGGCCGCGAGCTGTTCGGCGACGCGATGCTCAAAAGCAACGGCCTACTGGCCGCCGATGGCTTCGACGCCTTGCGCGACCTGGACGCTAATCTGGACGGCAAAGTCGATGCCGCCGACGCCCAATTCGCCAACCTGCGCCTTTGGCGAGACCTGAATCAGGACGGCATCAGCCAAACCAACGAACTATTCACGCTGGGCAGCCAAAACATCGGCGCGATCAACGTCGGCAGCACCGAGCACAGCCAAGTCTTGGCCAACGGCAACCAGTTGGCCGACATCGGCAGCTACGTCAAAACCGACGGCAGCAGCGGAGCTCTGGGCGAGGTCAGCGGCAACCTGGGCGACATCAACCTGATCCAGGATACCTTCCACAGCCAGTTTACCGATCACCTGGATACCACCGGCTTCGAAGCGCTACCCGACATGCATGGCGCCGGCCAAGTCCGCAACCTGCGCGAAGCCGCCACCCTGTCGCCGGCACTGGCGCAATTGCTGGCCGATTTCGCCGCCGCCGACCGTACCGGACAGCAAGCCTTACTGGACACTATCTTGAAAGCCTGGAGCGACACCAGCACCATGGCTGCCACCTTCACCGGCGCCTACGCCGGTCACAGCCTGACCGTCAACATCCAAAACGTCGCTACCGGCAGCGCCGTCTACAATGCCTGGGCCGACAAACTGACCATCCTGGAAAACTTCAACGGCCGCACCTTCAACACCGTACCCGCCGGTACGACGGCGGCGACTATCAACCTGTGGAGCGTCACCCAGGATTTGCTGCAAAGCAGTTACGACGCGCTAAAGAATTCGGTTTACCAAAGTCTGGTATTGCAAACGCGGGTACAACCGTTGCTGGATTTAATTTCGTTGCGCGTGGACGAAAACGGCGTTGCCTTGGATTTTACCGAAGTGAATGCGGAATTGGATCGCCGCGCCACGATAAATCCAGGCAAGGCAGCCGCCGACCTAGCGGAATTTACCATCATGACCCAAGACTCGCTCAAAGACAGCGGTTGGCGAGGATGGGAAAAACTGGTCGAATACGTGAACACCTACCCGATGACCCCGGAAATGCGTAGCGAGTTAGTTTTGGCCGGGGTCAAATTTGACGGCACAGTCGGAAACGA
Source organism: Methylomonas koyamae (assembly GCF_019669905.1). Classification (NCBI taxonomy): domain Bacteria; kingdom Pseudomonadati; phylum Pseudomonadota; class Gammaproteobacteria; order Methylococcales; family Methylococcaceae; genus Methylomonas; species Methylomonas koyamae. The sequence continues at coordinate 203,304 of NZ_AP019778.1, forward strand.
TACTGTCGTAGGCGATGCCGGGAACAACAACATTTCAGGCGGGGCCGGTAACGATACGATTTATGGGGCGAATGGGGATGACAATCTTAGCGGCGGCGACAGCGAAGACGTGCTGTTGGGCGGGGCCGGCGATGACGTCTTGAATGGCGGCAACGGCTACGACAGCCTGACCGGCGGTTTGGGCAACGACACCTTGTACGGCGGTAACAACGCCGACACCTACTACTTCAATCGCGGCGACGGCGCGGATACCGTCATCGAAAGCGGCGATCCTGCGGACAGTTACTCCTACGGAGGCAATAACGACAAACTGGTGTTCGGTGCCGGCATCACGGCGGCGGATATGAGTTTTACCCAAGTCGGCAACGACTTGGTGATGGACTTGGGCGCCGGCGACCGGCTGACCTTCAAAAACTGGTATGTCTGGGTTAACTATGGCCCCGGCATGTTGCCGTACCAAGTCGAGAGCTTCCAGTTTGCCGACGGCACGGTGATGAGTGCCACAGCATTGCTGAACACCAAAGGTGTCGACATGGCCGGCACCGATGGCAACGACAACATTCTCAGCGGTGCCGAGATCGACCGGATCAATGCCGGACTGGGTAACGATACCGTCAATGCCGGGGGCGGTGATGACATCGTCAATGGCGGCGACGGCAACGACACCTTGAACGGCCAGGACGGCAACGACAGCGTGGACGGCGGTACCGGCGACGACACGCTCAGCGGCGGCAACGGTAACGACCTGCTGTTGGGCGGTCAAGGTGCCGACGTGCTGAACGGCGATGCCGGCAACGATCGATTGGAAGGCGGTGACGGCAACGATACTTTAAATGGCGGCGACTACGAAGACACCCTGTTGGGCGGGGCCGGCGACGACGTCTTGAATGGCGGCAACGGCTACGACAGCCTGACCGGCGGTTTGGGCAACGACACCTTGTACGGCGGTAACAACGCCGACACCTACTACTTCAATCGCGGCGACGGCGCGGATACCGTCATCGAAAGCGGCGATCCTGCGGACAGTTACTCCTACGGAGGCAATAACGACAAACTGGTGTTCGGTGCCGGCATCACGGCGGCGGATATGAGTTTTACCCAAGTCGGCAACGACTTGGTGATGGACTTGGGCGCCGGCGACCGGCTGACCTTCAAAAACTGGTATGTCTGGGTTAACTATGGCCCCGGCATGTTGCCGTACCAAGTCGAGAGCTTCCAGTTTGCCGACGGCACGGTGATGAGTGCCACAGCATTGCTGAACACCAAAGGTGTCGACATGGCCGGCACCGATGGCAACGACAACATTCTCAGCGGTGCCGAGATCGACCGGATCAATGCCGGACTGGGTAACGATACCGTCAATGCCGGGGGCGGTGATGACATCGTCAATGGCGGCGACGGCAACGACACCTTGAACGGCCAGGACGGCAACGACAGCGTGGACGGCGGTACCGGCGACGACACGCTCAGCGGCGGCAACGGTAACGACCTGCTGTTGGGCGGTCAAGGTGCCGACGTGCTGAACGGCGATGCCGGCAACGATCGATTGGAAGGCGGTGACGGCAACGATACTTTAAATGGCGGCGACTACGAAGACACCCTGTTGGGCGGGGCCGGCGACGACGTCTTGAATGGCGGCAACGGCTACGACAGCCTGACCGGCGGTTTGGGCAACGACACCTTGTACGGCGGTAACAACGCCGACACCTACTACTTCAATCGCGGCGACGGCGCGGATACCGTCATCGAAAGCGGCGATCCTGCGGACAGTTACTCCTACGGAGGCAATAACGACAAACTGGTGTTCGGTGCCGGCATCACGGCGGCGGATATGAGTTTTACCCAAGTCGGCAACGACTTGGTGATGGACTTGGGCGCCGGCGACCGGCTGACCTTCAAAAACTGGTATGTCTGGGTTAACTATGGCCCCGGCATGTTGCCGTACCAAGTCGAGAGCTTCCAGTTTGCCGACGGCACGGTGATGAGTGCCACAGCATTGCTGAACACCAAAGGTGTCGACATGGCCGGCACCGATGGCAACGACAACATTCTCAGCGGTGCCGAGATCGACCGGATCAATGCCGGACTGGGTAACGATACCGTCAATGCCGGGGGCGGTGATGACATCGTCAATGGCGGCGACGGCAACGACACCTTGAACGGCCAGGACGGCAACGACAGCGTGGACGGCGGTACCGGCGACGACACGCTCAGCGGCGGCAACGGTAACGACCTGCTGTTGGGCGGTCAAGGTGCCGACGTGCTGAACGGCGATGCCGGCAACGATCGATTGGAAGGCGGTGACGGCAACGATACTTTAAATGGCGGCGACTACGAAGACACCCTGTTGGGCGGGGCCGGCGACGACGTCTTGAATGGCGGCAACGGCTACGACAGCCTGACCGGCGGTTTGGGCAACGACACCTTGTACGGCGGTAACAACGCCGACACCTACTACTTCAATCGCGGCGACGGCGCGGATACCGTCATCGAAAGCGGCGATCCTGCGGACAGTTACTCCTACGGAGGCAATAACGACAAACTGGTGTTCGGTGCCGGCATCACGGCGGCGGATATGAGTTTTACCCAAGTCGGCAACGACTTGGTGATGGACTTGGGCGCCGGCGACCGGCTGACCTTCAAAAACTGGTATGTCTGGGTTAACTATGGCCCCGGCATGTTGCCGTACCAAGTCGAGAGCTTCCAGTTTGCCGACGGCACGGTGATGAGTGCCACAGCATTGCTGAACACCAAAGGTGTCGACATGGCCGGCACCGATGGCAACGACAACATTCTCAGCGGTGCCGAGATCGACCGGATCAATGCCGGGCTGGGTAACGACACCGTCAACGCCGGGGGCGGTGATGACTATTTGGATGGTGGGCTTGGCATAGATACTTTGATAGGAGGTCTGGGTAACGATACCTATGTGGTCGACAATGCTGGAGATATTGTTACCGAAGGTGTAGGGGCCGGGACAGATACAGTCATTAGTAGCGTTGATTACAACTTAAATAATGTTGCCAACGTAGAGAACCTAACGTTGATCGGCTCTACCGCTACCATTGGGACAGGCAATGCCTTGGACAATCGACTCACCGGCAACGGTGCCGCCAACAGCCTCTCCGGCTTGGCCGGCAACGATACCCTTGAGGGTCTAGGCGGTGCCGATACGCTGACCGGCGGTTCCGGCAACGACACCTATGTCCTGGGCCGCGGCTACGCTACGGATACCGTCGTCGAGAACGATGCCACGGCGGGCAACACTGACATCGCGCAATTCCTGTCTGGGATCACAGCAGACCAGTTGTGGTTTGTCCATGCAGGCAACAATCTGGAAGTCAGCATCATCGGCACCTCGGATAAGCTGGTCATGCAAAACTGGTACAGCGGCAGCGCCAACCACGTCGAGCAGTTCAAGACCACGGACGGTAATTTGACTTTGCTGGACAGCCAAGTCGAGAGTTTAGTCTCGGCGATGGCGGCGTTTGCACCGCCGGCTGCGGGCCAGACCACGCTGCCGACCGATTATCAAGCTGCACTGGCACCCGTGATTGCGGCTAATTGGCGTTAACCGGCGTATCCTGAAGCCCGTCCCCGAGGTGTTTTGCTTTGGGGACGATTAGGTTTCGGGCATCGATATTGATACCACTGATCAGATTTCGTCTTTGTTTGGCTTATTCGACATGCTTTAGCCGTCGAATACGCGAACGCCGATCCTTTGAGTTCATCTTTCTGGAGTGACGATGGCCGACTGACCTTTTGCCTTTGGCCCTTCGGCCTGTTCGATCATGTCTCGGCCCAGCAGGCCAGCGCTGGTGAACAAGCGCAAGCGGGCGGCTCGCCAGTCGGCCAGGGTGCGCAGGCGCTCCTGGCGGGCGTCGGCCAGTGCGGTCTGGGTATTCAGCAGTTCCAGGATGTCGGCGGCGCCTTTGTCGTAACGCCGCTGCGAGCTGGCGACGGCAGTTTGCGCGCTGTCCAGCCAAGTCGCCGAATAGCTCAGATTGTTTAGCGCGGCTTCGGCCTCGGCGTGGGCCTTGACCACGTTCAGCAGGGTTTGTCGCTCGGTGTCGGCCAGTTCGGCCGCGCGTTGTTCGGCCTGGGCTTGCGCGCCGCGGATTTTGTAGGTACGGGCAAAGCCTTCGAACAGCGGGATGGTCAGGTTGATGCCGATGGTTTCCACCCGGGTTTGGCTTTGCGACAGGGCTTGATTGGGGTAGCCGTTTTGGTAGGCGTTCAGGCTGAAGTCCAGCGTCGGCAGGCCTTCGGACCGGGCTTGCACGATGCGCTGCTTGGCGGCTTCCCATTGGGCCTGGGCCGCGACGATGGCCGGATGGCGACGTTTGGCCTCGGCCAGCCAGATTTGCAGGTCGCGGCCGTCTTGGGCCAGCGTTTCCCCCGTTTGCTCAGGCTCGGCATTCTCCGGCAGGGTCAGTGCCGTTTCCGGGGCGATCCCCATGGCCTGGCGCAGTACCGCCAAGGCTTTGCGGTAATCGCCGTCGGCCCGGCTGCGCCCCAATGCCGCCTTGGCCAGGGCGGTTTCGGCTTGCAGAGTATCGCTACGGCTGCTGGCCCCGCTGGCCTCGCGGCGGCGGGCGCTGGCCAGGGTTTGGCCGGCCAACGCTTCGCTGTCGGTCTTGGCCTGCCGTTGGGCATTGGCGGTTTGGGCGTCGAAATAGGCTTGAATCACGCCGTCCAGCAGGCGTTGAAACACCGCGTCCTGGTTGGCCAAGGCCTGGGTCAACAGCCAGTTGGCGGCGGCCAGATTGGCGGCGCGGCCGCCGAAGTCGAACAAGCGCCAACTCAGATTGCCGTATAAGGTAAAGCCGTCGGTTTCGCTCGAAGGGAGGGGCGAGTCCGGATATTGGTAATAGCTGTTCAGATGGTTGACCGCCGCATTGACGGTCGGCCAATAGCCGGCCTTGGCCACGCCGAGATTGGCGGCTTGGATCTTGAGCTCGGCCCAGGCGGCTTGGGCTTGCGGATGGTGGCACAAGGCCAGATCCACCGCCTCGTCCAACAGCAACGGCACGGTAAAATCCTTTTCGACAGGGCAAAGGATACCGCGCCTGTCGCCCGGCAATACCGCGCCTTGCTCCAGCACCGGCGGCCGGGTATCGAGCGGATCGTCGAGTAGGTCGGGGATGTTGGGTACGGCGGCTAAATCAAAACTCAGCGCCGGTACCGGTAACAGACTCAGCGCCAAACCCAGCGTGATGACTTTGCTCGAACGGCGGGGGTGGCACACGGTTCGCGCCGTTCCGGATTTAACGCTCACGCAAGCTTTCCCGGCCGTGCTGCAACAGTGGCGTCAGTACGTATTCGATGACCCTGCGCCGGCCGGTTTTGATGTCGGCCTGGATCGACAAGCCGGGCGACAGCGCCGCATCGTGGCCGTCGACCGCCAGCGTCGCCTGGTCGAGGGCAATACGCACGCTGTAGATCAAGCCTTTTTTCTCGTCTTGAATCGCATCGCGCGAGACATAGGCCACCCGGCCGGTGACGGTGCCGTATTTGGTATAGGGGAAGGCGTCGATCTTGACTTCGGCGCTTTGCCCTTCCTGGACGAAGCCGATGTCCTTGTTTTCCAGGCTGGCTTCCACTTCGACCGTGCTGTCTTGCGGCACGATCTGCAACAAGGGTTGGGCCGCCGCGACCACGCCGCCGACGGTGTGGGCCGCGAGTTGCAGTACGGTGCCGGCCACCGGCGCGCTCAGTTTGAGCAAACGGCCATGGCCCTCGGCGCGCGCGGCGTCCTGTTCGGCGTCGCTGGCCAGTTTGCCGGCTTGGGTGTGTTCGTCGAAGGCCAGTTTGCGGGTTTCGGCGATCAGCGCCGCGCGTTGGTTTTTGGCGCTGTCGAGTTGGCCTTGCAGTTCGATGCGGGCCTGTTCCTTTTCCAGATAAGCGTGCGGGGCGACATCGTGGGCCTCGGCCAGGGCTTGGAAGTCGCGGGCTTGTTGCGCGACCAGCGGCAGCGCCGAGGCGTAGCGGGCGATATCGCCGTCCAGGCGTTGCCGCTTGGCGGTGAAGTCGCGGTATTGGCCTTCCAGGTGCGCCAACGCGGCTTGGTATTTGGTTTCGGCTACTTGTGCGGGTCGCACCAAAACCGGTGGCCTGCCGCGGTCGATAGCGTCGATCAACGCTTGGGCCCTGGCCTGTTGCAAGCGGGCTTCGACGACATTGGCTCTGGCTTTGTCGCGTTCGGCATCGAAGGCGCTGCTGTCCAGATCCAATATCGGCTCGCCTTGGCGGACGAACTGGCCTTCGCGGACGTAAATCGCCGAGACGCTGGCGGTATCGACCGAGGCGATGGTTTTGGTGCGGGCGCTGGGGATGATTTTGCCGGCGGCGTTGACGATGATATCCACTTCGCCGAACCAGGCCCAGGCCAGCGTTGCGGCGACCAGTGCCATCAACAACCAGGCCACGCCGCGGCCCAGCGGCGAGACCGGTTGGGCCTGCAAGGCCAGGGCGGCCGGCAGAAATTCGGCTTCGTCGTTCGAACGTGGCGGACTATCCAGTTCTCGTCGCTGCCGCCAAAAGTAACGGAAGGTGTCGCGGTAACGGCCCCACAGTTCGGCGTAGGCTTGCCAGCGGTAGCGCAGACTCATGCGCCGGCCTGCTGCAATTGGTAAAGGTGGGCGTAGATGCCGTTCGGCACTTGCAATAATTCCTGATGCCGGCCGGTCTCGGCGATCTGGCCGCGCTCCATGACCACGATACGGTTGGCATCGCGCACCGCCGACAAGCGGTGGGCGATGATCAATACGGTGCGGCCTTGGCAGATGCGGCGCATATTGTCCTGAATGACTTTTTCAGACTCATAGTCCAAGGCGCTAGTGGCTTCGTCGAAGATCAGGATGCGCGGATTGCTGATCAACGCCCGGGCGATGGCGATGCGTTGGCGCTGGCCGCCGGATAAACCGGTGCCGTGTTCGCCGACCAGCGTGTCGTAACCTTCCGGCAATTCGCAGATGAACTCGTGGGCGCCGGCCAGTTTGGCGGCTTCGATCACGGCTTCGAACGGCAAGGCCGGATTGACCAAGGCGATGTTGTCGCGAATCGAACGGTTGAACAGAGTATTTTCCTGCAACACCACGCCGATTTGTTGGCGTAGCGAAGCAGTGTCGATGATGACGATGTCGTGGCCGTCGATCAGTACCCGGCCGCGGTCCGGTACGAACAGGCGCTGCACCAGCTTGGTCAAGGTGCTTTTGCCGGAGCCGGAGCGACCGACAATGCCGATCACTTCGCCCGGCGCGATGCGTAAGTCGACCGCGCGAATCACGTCCGGCGCATCCGGCCGGTAACGGAACGACACCTGGTCGAACTCGATGGCGCCGGCAATCCGCGGCAGCCGGGTCTTTTGGCCCATGACTTCGCTGCGGGTATTGAGAATGTCGCCCAAGCGGCGCATCGAAATACCGACTTGCTGAAAGTCGTTCCACAGCTGCGCCAGCCGCAAAATCGGGGCCGAGACCTGGCCGGACAACATGTTGAAGGCCACCAGTTCGCCGACGGTCAACTGACCGTCGACTACCAGCGTGGCGCCCAGCCACATGATCGCGGCGGTCACCAGTTTGCTGATCAGATTGACGCCGCCGCCAGCCAAGGTGGCGGCTTGGGTGACCGACAGGCCGGCGGTAACGTAAGCGGCCAGTTGCTTCTCCCAGTGTTGGGTCCAGCGCGGCTCGACCGCCATGGCCTTGACCGTGTCGATGCCGCTGATGGTCTCGACCAAAAAAGCCTGGCTTTCGGCGCTACGGTTGAATTTCTCGTCCAATCGAGCCCGAATCACCGGGGTAAACACGACCGACAACAGGATATACAGCGGTATCGATACTACGACGATCAGGGTCAGCCAGGCGCTGTAATACAGCATCACGCCGATGAAGATCACCGAGAACAGCAAATCCAGCAGCAAGGTGATGGCATTACCGGTCAGAAACGAACGGATGTTCTCCAGCTCGCGAACTCTGGCGACCGAATCGCCGACCCGGCGGGCCTGAAAATAAGCGGTCGGCAGCGCTAGCAGATGCTTGAACAAGCGGGCGCCCAACTCCACGTCGATCTTGCTGCTGGTATGAGCGAACACCCAAGTGCGGATGCCGGACAAGGCGGCTTCGAACAGCATCGCCCCGATCAGGCCGATCGCGATCACATTCAGGGTCTTCATCGCGTGGTTGACCAGCACCTTATCCATCACCACCTGAAAAAACAGCGGCGTGACCAGACCGATCAGCTGCAACACCAGCGAAATCAACAACACTTCGCCGAACAGTTTGCGGTACTTGATCAAGGCCGGAATGAACCAGGTGAAATCGAACTGGGCCGCCTCGCCGGCATAGCTGGCCTTGGAGGTAAAAAACAACAGCTCGCCGGTCCAACTCGCCAGCAATTCGGCCAGGGTCATCACCGCCGGCGGCTCGCCGGGGCGCTGGATCAAGGCTTTGCCGCCGGCGTTGGGTGAGCCGCCATGGGTGGGCGCAGGCCCGCCTTGGTCAGGGCCGGCAGGCGCGGGCGGCCCGGCATCGTATTTGGCTAGGATGAAATAACGGCCGTCCTTGCCCAACGCGATCGCCGGCAACGGCGCTAGCGCCAAACGTTTCGGATCCTGCCGGCGCGGCTTGGCGGTCAAGCCCAAGCGTTGCGCGGCCAGTTGCAGTGCTCGGTTATCGAAGCGACAGCGCCCTTCGCGATCCGGCACCAACGCCGGCCCGAACTCGTGGCGCAAGGCGGCTTCGTCGGCGGCGACGCCGTGGAAGGCGGCCATCATCAACAACGCGGCCAGACCGGTATCCAGGTCGGCGGGGATTGGGGTGGTAGAGTTCATTTACAACGGCTGGTCGAGGCTGAAAGGTCTGTGAGTGAACCCCACCTGAACTCACTGATCAAGCGGAGTAGTCGCGAATCGAGCACTGGCATCCTTGGCAAAAGACGAATGGAATAGCGTTAAATAACTTCAAACCTCGCCGCTAACGGCAAACCCGATCGGCGAAAAGACCGGGCAAATCTAGCTTGCGATGCCGCATTTGTCTAGGGGAACCGGTCGGCAATGCGCGCGAACGCTAAGATTGAAACATCGTCAACATTTGCGCCGTGAAATAGACCATCGGCGCCAACGGCTGTTTTGGTATCGGAATGCGTGGCGGCTTTGAAGTCGGAATCGGTGGCGGGTTTGATCGGAATATGCACCATCCAGGCAAACACGTGCTCGACCCGACAACTGGTTTTGGATCGGGTGCTGTTGCCTTGTTTTTCCCGGTCGGTCAGCGGTTTGTCGCGAACCCCTTTGCGGTGAATCCGGCTTCGGTCGCTTCGGATCGATAGGCGCTGTCGGCCCAGACGTCGCGGCTGGTGTTGCCGCTATCGAGCAAGCCGTTCAGGGCTTGGGAGTCGTGGACGCTGGCATCGGTGGCGGCGTATTTGCGCACCAGCTTGTGGGCATTATCAACGTTGACGTGGTTCTTGTATGCGAACGGCTATAGTCGCTCGAAAAAACACGAAGGTATGGCTTTCGCTCATATTACTGGGTGCACACCGATACTGCCCATGATTATTTGTTGGGCATAAAAGAGCCGCATGGAGTATGTCTGTCATTGTTGGGCCTTAGAAGATCAGGGCAATGAGTCTGGGATTGGCATGGTCGTGTCTGCGGGCTTGATGTTTGAAGCCAGACTCTGAAAATGACACCCTATAGATTTTAATGGTAACAAAAGGAGTGTAGTCATCTTCTGGCATAAATGTCCAAAATCGACCGGTTTCGGACAGTCCTCACAGGGTATGTACTAAAGTAGGCCACTTGAATTACGGACATGTGTTATAATTCGTACATCCCTTTCGGACGGAATTAGCGCATGTCACGCGTCTTTGCTTACTGTCGAGTGTCGACCACGGACCAGATGACCCAAAATCAAAGCCGGGAAATTCAGTCTGCCGGTTTCGCCATTCAGCCGCATCGTTTGATTGAAGAAAGTATCAGCGGTTCAGTCGCGGCGAAAGAACGACCTGGCTTTAATAAATTGATCGAGCGACTGGAAGCGGGCGATGTGTTGGTGGTGACCAAACTGGATCGGCTCGGTCGCAACGCCATGGATGTCAGGGCCACGGTCGAGCACCTTTCTGAGTCCGGGGTGCGCGTTCATTGTCTGGCGTTAGGCGGGGTTGATCTAACCAGTTCTGCCGGCAAGATGACCATGCAGGTTATCGCAGCAGTTGCTGAGTTTGAGCGTGACTTGCTGATTGAGCGAACCCAAGCGGGCATTAGTCGCGCGAAGGCAGCGGGGAAACAGTTCGGTCGGCCGCCGGCACTCAATGCGGAAGCTCGTGCTGACGTTGTCAAACGCTTGGCCGCAGGCGCCAACGTTTCGGAGTTAGCTCGGGAATTCAAGACCACCCGGCAAACCATTATGCGGATTCGGGAAGCGGCGTTGAAATCACCGCAAAGTGAAAAGTCGGTCAACTCTTCTGGGGAGTAAGTGATGAACCACGTCTATTTGGAACGGCTGATGACAAAGACAACATGCATCGTTTTTATCAGATGTTTGTAACGCCTGGTCTATTCAATGATTGGTCGTTGATCAAGGAATGGGGCGGGGTAGGTTCTCCAGGCACAGTCAGGAAGGAGTGGTTCGAGACCCAGGAAGAAGCCATTGTCGCCGGGAATAAGATATGCACGGCCAAATGTAAAAAAGGCTATCGAGCCCTTCGCGCAGAAAACTGATGCGGAGCATTGAATATACTCCAGTCCGTATTCTATGCGCTGCGAAATTAATACAGGGCTCGCGGTCAACAACTTGGTCTTTTCTTGCAAACTATAACACTAAGCGCTATATTCAAAAGACGAAAATGGCAACAGAGCAGGCGTGCGAATATTCAAAAACAAGGCGTTCACACGATTTGCCAAAAAATCAGGAATAGACGATTCAAGCCTCTGTAAGGCAGTCAGTGATGCCGAAAAGGGATTCCTGGATGCTGATTTAGGCGGCGGCGTCATTAAACAACGTGTCGCCCGTAGCGGTGGTGGCAAATCGGGCGGGTTCCGCACCCTGATCTTGTTCCGCATAGGTTCGTTGGCGTTCTTTGTACACGGTTTCGCCAAAAATGAGCAAGCCAACATAGATGACGATGAATTGGTCGCTTTGCGGAAATTAGCGGCTGTCATGCTGGAGTATGACGAAGTAGCACTAAACTGCGCATTGGCAAATAAGACATTGATAGAGGTAATCTGCAATGAAAAAACAATACCGTAGCCGTTTGATGGCCTCCGTGCATGAAACCGCCGAGGGTCTGCATGAGGCGGGCGTCATGGATAAGCGTACTATGCGCAAATTCGATGAATTGTGCCTAACGCCAATCAACCCCTTGCAACCAGAAGAAATCCGAGCGCTTCGGTTGCGTGAACGCGCAAGCCAAGCCGTTTTTGCACGGCATTTGAACGTCACGACCGGCCTGGTCAGCCAATGGGAGCGAGGTGAGAAGCACCCCAAAGGCGCATCATTGAAGCTTCTGTCTCTGGTCGCCAAAAACGGGCTGGAAGCGATTGCTTAAAACCAAAGCCTGGCTTAACCAAGAAGAATAGCCCCCTTAACTCGCGATGCCATTGTGCTGGTGTGCGCCCACTTATCATCATGACTTTAACGGCTTACACTCGCGAACACCATTTCTATGTCGCAATCGCAAAACACGTTTTTCTACACGCCGATAAAGGTATTGTTTTTGTTAACGATCCGATTCGATTAAAAGATGCGGAAAAATTCGATTTGAAGCCGCTGGTTCTATACGGGCTTACTGTCCCTGGAACCCAAATTGAATGGCAGACATTTTCTCTACTCGATGAGCCAAGATCATTATCTGGCGTTTTGCTGGAAGGCTGGGAAAAGGCGTCTGGCCTCCGTGGATACCCCGATAAGCTGAAGATCAATCGTCACATTGCCAATGCATGCCCTCAATTGCAAAAATCGCTCGACCATATTGGCGGCATATCGCTTGAAATCGCTGATGGGAGGGATAAGCAATTCTCGGCCTCATTGCGTGTTGCTCAACAACGCGGACTGGAACTTGGTTGGTACAACCGTGATGGCCATGTCATCAACGATGTTAAAGAGTTGAATGATCATGCCTTGAATATTCACAACGGGCACGTCAATGGTCGCAGGTGGGAATGGATCGGAAACAACGCAGTCAAAGAACAGGCCTCAAAATGGATGGCGTTGCCTTTTAAGACCAGAAATACGGTTTTGAGCCCCTCAAAATTGGATTGGGTTAGCGGCTCCTGGCTTTCCTCATGGGAAACAACTGTCCCACAAAATCAGAAAATGCATTTCTGGCGGCATGAGACAAAACCTGGCTGTTACTGGCTGCTGAGTGGCGAGGATGAAAATATTGATGACATAACCGACGAGGATTGGGACCGACGTTGTGCGCTCAAAGCAAAAATACTGGTGGATTGTTGGCCTAATAAACCGGGCGACATTGCTAAGGCTATCGGCATTACAGTAAAACAACTGCTTTGGTTCCTTAATGGCCAGATGGCATTACCTGAGACTGAAAGGGAAGATTTGTCAAAACTGCTAGGAATTGAAGCAAGTGCTAGATTTGTTGATTACGATGCAATCGGCCCCTGTGTGTTAATTGCAGAAGGTCCGAAAAAGTGCTCTATTGCTTATGAAGAACTGAGTAATGGCGGGGACCTGGAGTATTCGGTGGAGGTACTTCCTGAAAAGGGAACTCCAGACCCGAGTTGGCGTTATGTTGTTTTTTCTGCCTATGGCAGACTCCCCAATATATTCATGTTCCAAAGGGGAAGTAAAACAACTGATCAATTAGGCGGAAAGCTCTTAATGAATTATCAGGGAGAAAGAAAGGTTCCGGCATCAATCTATAGAGATGTTGTTTCTACATGCGCACAGTGCAGCACACATCCGTTGTTAAACCGGAAGCTAATGACTGAATTCGGCGAACGGTATAAACATTTCTTCCAGGAAATGGGGACGAAGTTCTACACATAGCGATAAATTACACCAAATCTTGAATCTGCTGCCTAACGTCTCGGCCTTGATTATCTTGCTCGACAGCCATGATAAATAAACAACGCCCTTGGCTGGATTTCGCCCACAACTCGCCTACCGCACGTTTTTCGGCTGAATCGTCGTTACTGGCATAGGCTTCGCCCTTGTACTCGACGACCAACATCCGGCCGTCCGTCAGTTCGCAGACAAAATCAGGGTAAAAGCGGTTATGAGCCAACGGCAGCCAAAACGAGGCATGATCCCGGCGAACCAGGTTCCGAATCCAATATTTCACTTCCGGTAAACTATCAATCGCCTTGGCACACTCATACTCTTCACCTTGGGCCTTCAAATCCTCGATGATAGGGAAAAAGTGCTTTTGAAATTTGTAACGGCCGGCGTAATACGGCGGTCGTGCCGGGTAGTGTTCCGGCGAGAAGCCGTAGCAATGGCACAACCCTAAATGGCGTTCGATTTTGGCCAGTTCTTGTTTGTCTCTAGCGCCGTAAAACAGTTCGGCTTTGGTGATGACGCTGACGGCGATATTAGCCGATCCTATGGCTCTGAGAGTTTGGATGATAGCTGGATTGCCTTTGTAGAATTCAATCAAGATATTGGTGTCGCAGAGAATCATCCACGCTGATCCGGCCAGGCTTTTACACGAATGGTAGTTTGGTCGATTTCTCGTGATTCCCAGATGCCGGCACAGTCAAAGAAATCGTCGCCGCTTGTAGGTTGTGCGATGACTTCCAATTCCTTGATCACGTCTTCATGCTCGATGACTTCGCCACGGTCAGCAGCGGCTATGCCCTGGGTAATTTTCTCAATTTTCCGGGCATGAGTTTTCAGGTATTCGCGCAAGGCTTGATTGACAAGGTAGTTACGCGAACGATCCAACGCCCCGGCCATGCTATCAAGCTGATGCACGATGTCTGATTCGGTTCTAACGGTAAATGCTTCTGTGGCCATGGCTACGCTCTGGTTATTTGTGGTTCACGTGTAATCATAAAGCAGATTGATCACGTGGGGGTAGAGTTTAAATCGGGAATGATCGATATTTGGTCAAGGGCTTGTTGGAGGAATACCGCGCGAAAATCCGCAAAGTTATGGACGGCCCCGCAGTCCCCGCCGAGGATGTTTTATTGTGAGCCAGGGGGACCCGCGACGACAACCACCATATGACCATGGGTGTGAAGTGATTCGTGTTCTTGGCCTTTAAAATCGGCCGGCACCAATTTACTCTCACTCGCCCATGGGGCGCTGGTAATCCCATTGGTGGTAATTGTTGAATAAAACCTGAAATCTCGTTGGTATCCCCTTGTAAATTGGCACCAAGTTCGTGAACAACAGATTTGACAAGGCCACTGCAGTCCGATTTATACACTTGTCAATGGGCGCACGTCACCCGTGTCCTGACACTCAATTCACATAACCTCCTTTAACTTTTGTACTGTAGTGTTGCCATACCTGCAATACAGGGAAGGCATCAAAAACAGATTCAACAAGGTCGAGGTCATCAAGCCACCGAGTATCACTACCGCCATGGGGTATTCGATTTCGTGGCCGGGTACGTTGCCTTTCAGGATCAACGGCAGCAAGGCCAATCCGGCGCAAGCCGCTGTCATCAGGATGGGTGCCAGACGTTCTTCGGCGCCGCGCTGCGCTAAGTCAGGTCCGAATAGGACAGCTTCTTCCTGTTCCAAATGTCGGTAATGGCTCAACAACATGATGCCGTTCCGCGCGGCGATACCCAGCACGGTGATAAAGCCGACCAGCGAGCCGAGCGACAGCACGCCGCCACTTAAAAACGCCCCCACAACGCCCCCGATCAACGCGAACGGCAAGGTTAATGCCACCAGACAGACCAAGCGTAGTGAGCGAAAATCGACCTGCAATAACACCAGGATACCCAGCAATGAAGCCAAACTCAGCCAGGTCAGCCGTTCGCTGGATGCTTGTCGTGCCGCGTATTCGCCTAGAAACTCCGGGTGATAGCCTTGCGCGAACGTTAGCCTCTTCACGCGGCTTTCAATTTCCCGCGCCACGCCGCCTAAATCGTTGCCACTGACGTTGCAGGTGACGTCGATTCGGCGCGATGCGTTTTCCCGTTTGATCTCGTTAGGTGTGGGCGCCATATCGATGTCGGCCACATCGCCCAACGGCACGCGCGCCCCGGATGGCGTATCGATAGTAAGCGATCTGAGCGCGGCAAGGTCATGGCGCACTCGTTCATGACCCCAAACCGTGACATCGACGATTTTTTGGTCACGGTAAATTTCGCCGACCTTGCTGCCTTTGATCAAGGTAGCAGCGGCCCGCCTCACGTGCCCGGCTGTCAAGCCGAAGTTGGCCGCCACGTCCGGCTTGAGTCGCATCTGTATCTGCGGCACCACTATTTGTGGTTCCACCTTCAGGTTGGCGATGCCGGGTACATCAGCGATGGATTGACTGACTTCTGCGGCCTTATCTCGCAGGATTCCCAAATCTGGGCCATACAGCCTCACCACCACGGTCGCACTGGCACCGGTCAGCACTTCTTTGATCCGTTCGCGCAGGTACGTCAGCACATCCCGGTAAAGCCCCGGATAACCGTCGACGACGGCCTGGATTTTTGCCACGGTACTGTCGTAATCAACCACCGTGTCTAAACTAATCCATAACTCGGTAAAGTTCGGCCCTACCACTTCGTCGGCAACTTCGGCCCGGCCAATGTGGGAACCGAAATTGCGCACACCGGGGATCGCCCGCAGTTCCTTACTAACTTGTACCGTAATACGGCGCATGGCTTCCAGCGAGGTGCCAGGCTTTTCAACCCAATGCATCAAAAAATCGGTTTCCTTAAAGTTGGGTAGAAACGATTCGCCAAGTCGCGGTAACGCGATGATTGTCGATACAAACGCCACTAACAGAAAACCCGTCGCCCATTGCGGACGGCTGACGATTGCCGGTAACAGCTTGCGATAATGCCGTTTCAAAACCCGTGTCAGCGGTGCATCCCCCTGGCGCTGCTTCGCATTGGGTAACAGCATCAGGCACAAGGCGGGGGTCACCGTCAACGCGACCAGTAGCGAGGCCAAAATCGCCAACAGGTAGGAAAATGCCAACGGCCTGAAAAAGGTACCGGCCAAGCCGTCTAGGAAGAATACCGGCACAAACACCAGCGCCACGATCAGGCTGGCGAACACCACAGCGCTGCGCACTTCCAACGACGCCTTCAACACGACTCGGAAAGGCGACCGCGGACTGCCCGCCTCGCGATTAAGGCGCAGACGGCGCATGATATTCTCGACATCAATGATCGCGTCATCCACCACTTCACCGACCGCAATCACCAGACCGGCTAGCACCATGGTGTTAAGGGTGCCGCCACGCAGATACAGCACTAAGGCGGCTGCCAACAGCGACAGCGGAATCGCCGACAGGCTGATCACGGCGGTACGCCACTCGAACAAAAAAGCGATCAGAATCACTGCGACCAGTATGCAACCCAAGATCAACGCGTCGCTTAAATTTTGCAGCGAGCGTTCGATGAAGGTTGCCGGACGGAAGATGGTTGGATCGATGTCGACGTCGTGCAGGCCAGGTTTTAGAGCTTCCAGGGTCGCTTCCACCTTGCGCGTCACATCCAAGGTGTTACCCCAGGGTTGTTTTTCGACAATCAGCAGTAATCCCGGACCATCATTGATCACTGCATCGCCAATCGGCGGCGGGTGGCTTTCGAAAATGTCCGCCACATCGCCCAAGCGCAGTGGAACACCGCCGGTGAATTGCACCACGGTTCGCGCCAGATCGTCCGGTGTTTGCAGCGGCGACACATGCGTCACTGGTAAACGCTGATTAGGCAAATCAACAAAGCCGCCAGCCGTTACGGTGGCCGCATCGCCCGCCGCACGCACTACCGCATCCAGCGTCACGCCGTTGGCGGCCAGTCGGTCCGGATCGACCAGCACTTGTAACTGCCGATCACGTTGCCCCCAAATGGCTACGTTGGCCACACCCGGCACCGCCATCAACCTTGGGCGAATGGTCCATAAAGCCAATTCGGACAATTCCATCTGTGACAGGTTTTTTGATGAAATGCCGATTTTCAGCGCCCGACTGGTGGACGATAACGGCGACAGCATCACCGGTGCGCGAGCCAAAGCCGGCAGGCGTGGAGTGACGGTGGCGACTCGCTCTTGCACCAGTTGCCTAGCCCGCATCAAATTCGTGCCTTCCTGGAAAATACAGACCACAGAAGACAGGCCCAGCACCGACTTGGAACGCAAGGTTTTCAACCAGGCCGTGCCATTGACTGCATTTTCTAGTGGCACGGTGATTAGGTTTTCCACTTCCTCAGTCGATAGTCCGGGTGCTTCCGTCTGGATTTCCACCAGCGGCGGCGCAAATTCCGGGAACACATCCAGCGGCATTTGCCGGGCGGCTTGCACACCGAAAATCACCAGGACAATCGCCAAAGCCAGCACTAATATTCGTTGGTGTAAGGCGACGGAAATCAGCCAGCGCATCATTTGCCGACTCCAAATTCGGTGCCGAACAATTCGGCCACGCCGGCGGTGACCACCTCGATACCGGCCGCGATGTCGCCCGTTACGGCGGCTTGATCGCCAACCACTCGCAGCACCTGTACCCGTCGGCGCTGATAAATATTGGATTCCAGTGCTTGATATATCCAACTGCCACCGTTTACGTCATACACAAGCGCCGACCACGGTACGACGAGATTTTCGTCATCGCTACGCAACGGGATGGACACGCCAACGCGCTGACCGGGACGTAGTGATGCATCCGAATTCTTGACTTCATAGAATAAGTCGACCGTGGCGGCAGCCGGATTAGCGGAAGGCGGCGCCGCCACCGGCAAGGCAAGACGAGTGGCATTCTCGGACGAATTTGTCAGCCCACCGACACGCGCCTGGGCGGCGGTATTCAATCCGGCTATATCATCGACATAGACCGGCACCCGCACCCAAAACGTGCTGCGGTTGTTGACGTCCAACAGCGCGGGGCCGAGCAAATCGCGGCGTTCGTGCGCGGTTTTCAGATTGGCCTCGGCCAAGCCTAGCTGCATTCGCGCATCATCGACCGAGCGTTCGGTGCCCACCTTGTCGCGGCGCATCTGTTCGGCGCGATTCAAGGCTATTTGCGCGGCTTGCACTTGTACTTTGGCTTGTTCCACTTGGCCGTCGGCGTCGATTTGCGATTGCGCCAAACGCACCAATTCCGCCGGTGCCAGCGAAGGCAGGATGGTATAAACCGATTGCTTGTTCGCTTTTCCTGAACCGTTCAAGGCAGGTAGCGTGATCTCGCCCCCGAATAAGCGGGTGCGCGTCAGCGGTCGTTTTTCAACTTTAGTGGTGACGATGCTCAGCCGCTTCGCGGCTTCGGGTGCCAAAACGACTTGGGTCAAATTGATTTCCTTGACCGGGTTTTCGATTTTGGCAGGCGGCACAGTTGCTTCGGCAGCCAATAGGTTACCAGTAACAAGCACTATAGCCGACAACAACAGTTTGTGGTTTGGAGACACGCGGTTCATACAGATTCTAGTCTTGAATTCAGGGAAATAATGAGTCAAGCAGGCTTTAGACGCTGGCCCACGCTGCGTTCCAGTTCCGCACGGGCGCGGCGCAAATCGGCGGCGGCTTGCGCGGTTTTTAATTGCGCGTCCAGCCAGCGGCGTTGAGTTTCGAGTACGAACAGATAGGTGACATTACCGGCCGCATAAGCGTTTTCAGCGTCTTGTATGGCGGCTTGCAGCGGCGGCAAAATAGTTTGTTGCCACTGTTGCAGGCTTTGGCCGGCCTGTTGCAATCGGGCATGGGCTTCGCGGACATCCAGCGCAATCCGTTGTCGGGTGGCGACATATTGCCTGGCGGCCTTGTCGAAGCGCGCCTGGGCTTGCGCGATGCCACCTTGATTCTGATTGACGATAGGTAGCGTCAGATCCAAGCCCGGTCCCGCCAACAAAGGTCCATTGATTTGTTTCGCGTTGAGGCTGGCGGTGATAGTAAAGATTTCGGCGCGCGCCAGGCCAATGCGTTCGCCCGCGCCTTGTACAATGATTTCTGCGGCACGTAGATCGGGACGTGCCAGTAGCGCCTGTTCGACCAGCTTTTCGGTATCGAACCGGTCATCATGGGCTATCAGTTCCGCACTAACGTTTTTCGGCCACTGCTCCAGGCTCAATCCGACCAGGTGCCGCAAGCGCTCGTCGGCAATCTCGCAATCGCGTTGCAGGCGGCCTTTTTGTTCCAGGGCTTGCAGCGCATCGACTCGAGCATTGGTCACTTCCAGTTCGCTGGCATCGCCAGCTTTCAATCGGGCTTGCGTGAGTTCGGCGATTGCTTGACTCAGTGTGACAGCGGACTCGGCCAATTCCATGCGTCGCTTGGCTAAGCTCAATTCGGCGTGGGCGATGCGAACATCGCGAATCAAGTCCAATCCGGTTTGCACCAAACGTTGTGCAGTTTGTTCGACATCCAATTTTGCCAACTCGACCCGTTGCGGACGCAGCCAGAAAATTTCCAACGGGTAGCGCAGCGTCAGTTCCAAGGGTTTTGCGCCCCATGGCACCAACATCGAGAAGGTAGGGTTGGGCAGCATACCCGCCTGCACGAGATCGGCCCGGAACAAGCCCAAATCGGCCAAGGTCGCGCGAAAAGCGGCATTGTTCCACAGTGCCAAGCTGACCAACTCATCTTCGGACAAACCGTCATCCATGATTACATTGGCCGGCCATGCGGTTTCGTCGGCACGCGTTTCGGCAAAACGCTGTCCCGTGCGCTGTTCCAGATCGTTGGCAACGTCGATTAAACCCACGCCTTGCGGGGTACAGGCCGCCAGCGACAAAGCGAGAAGCGTTAACGGGAAACGACCGGAAACAAACGGTGTCATGCTCTGATCTCCGGGAATGTGACGATCACTTTCAAGCCCATCCCGCCATCCCCATCGCTCAGCGTAATATCAGCCTGATGTTGCTCGGCAATCCTCTTGGCAATAGCCAAGCCAAGACCACTGCCGGATTCGGCGTTATTCAAAACTCTATAAAATCGGTCAAACACGCGATCGCGCTCATTCAAGGCAATGCCTGGGCCGGTATCATTGACTTCCAGGCGAACCGTCTTGGCATCGTTAATGACACTGACGTCAATACGTGTATTGGTTGGTGAATAACGGATGGCGTTATCGATCAGATTGCCAAGCAGAATCCGTAGCGCCTCTTCGGCACCGGCAACCCAGACGTGATCCGCGCGTGTCAAACCGAGATCGATATGGCGATTGGCGGCGAGCGGGGCAAAGTCGGCCACTACGTTCCGTGCCAGATCATCCAGAAATAACGGCATGAGCGGAGAATCGCCGGCTTCCGGATCGAGGCGAGCCAGTGTCAGTAATTGCTGCACCAAATGACCGGCACGGGCTATACCTTGCCGCAAGGTTTGCAACGCCTGAGCACGCCGATCCGAGTCAGAGGCACGCTCGGCCAGTTGTACCTGCAAAGACAGTGCGGTGAGCGGACTACGCAACTCGTGGGCGGCATCGGCGGTGAATTGTCGCTGCGCGGATAGCGCCTGATCCAATTGGCTCAGTAACCCGTTCAATGCACCGACTAGAATGCTGACTTCTGCGGGCAAACCCTCGTTTGGGATTGGATCCAAAGAATGAGGATTGCGATGCGCCACAGCAGCGGCGACTTGAGCCAGCGGCGCTAAACCGCGACTAATCGCCCAATCGAGCCACAAGGTCAGTGCCGGCAGTAAAATCAGCAGCGGCGTCAATAAATGCAAGGTGATTTCATTGGCGGTTTCACGGCGCTCTTGCAGCGCTTGCGCGACCTGAACCAAACCCTTATCGGTTGTTAAAGTAACGACGCGCCACGCTTGGTTTTGCCAATTCACGGTGTCATAGCCCGGCTTTCCGCCTTGTGGAATAGGCGAGAACGGGTGGGATTGAAATAGGATTCGCCCCTCTGGATCGCGAATCTGACTGACCAAATCAATACTATCGCCGTGCAATGCGTGGCCGTTCGAATCCGGTTTGGCACCTTGCGCGTGGTTTGCATGAGACAGGGAATAAGCCGCCTCACGCAACACCTTGTCGAACAGTTCGTCAATTTCTTCGTGAACGTTCAGCCAAGTCGGCACGGCAAATGCGGTGCCGGTAAGCAGTAAAACGGGCATTAACCAATAAGATAGCCGTTGGCGGATAGAGGTGTTCATGGCTTCACCACTTTGAAGCCAACGCCACGCACATTAAAAATGATGTCTACACCGAGTTTGCGGCGCAGGTTGTGTAGGTGGACATCGATCGCATTACTGGCCACTTCCTGGCCCCAGCCATAGAGACGCTCTTCTAATTGCGCGCGAGACAGCACCGCCCCCGGTTGCTCCAACAAGGCATGCAGCAAGGCAAATTCACGGGGGGATAAATCAATCAGGGCATTGCGCAACCAAACTTCGTGGTTCAACGGATTGATGCGCAACGCACCGTATTCAATGTCGGATGATCCGCGTCCGGCACTCCGACGTATCAGCGCGTGAATACGAGCGACCAGTTCTTCCAAGGCAAAGGGCTTGACCAGATAGTCGTCGGCACCGCTATTGAGGCCAGCGACTCGATCACTCAGTGCATCGCGCGCCGTTAAAATCAATACCGGAATGGCGTTACCGGATTCGCGCAGCACGGTCAATAATTCCAAACCCGCTAGACGCGGCAGCCCCAGGTCGAGTAACAACAAAGCGTACTCGGCCGCCGCATTGGATAAAGCTTGTTTGGCTTGTTCGCCGTCCTGCACCCAATCGACCACGAAACCATCCAACTGCAATCCATCATGGATCGACTGGCCGATCATCGGATCGTCTTCCGCTAATATCAAACGCATGTTGACCTTTTAGTTTCTTCATCTGGCCAACAGTGTAAATGATTAAGATTTAAGTAATAGTTAAGGCCCTTCGGAATGTTCGAGAAGGTATCAATTCCGGTGATTAACCAGCAGCTATTCGGAATTCATCACTACTGCTTTGGATATGAGAATTGCGCTGCATTTCCGCAGTTGTTCTGGGTCATTGATGCCAAAACTGCGAAGCTTTATGCAGCAATTAATTTGGGTATTCGGATAATGGATCCAAGAAAAATTGGATGGGGTGGGTTATGAATTGGCAATATTTATTAAGTGGCGGATTGGCGCTTTATATAGTTGAGACTGCCGGTAGCAATCATTCGGATGTGGCTGTTGCTATCGTGGCGTTTTTGGTTTGTCTAATTCCTGATATTATTTACGGCCTCTTATCGCTGGCCCGGCACGAATACAAGCCTGCGAAGCACTTCTTTAACTGACACCAATACGAAATAATGGACCGATGGTATTTTACATATAAGGAAAAATCATGACCTATATGAATATTGGTTCTGCAACCACAAATCACGTCCGGAGTAATGGGATGGTCAATACTCCTACAATTGCAAAACCGCAACAGCAGCAGGCTCAAGTCCAGCAGATAACACAGGTTGTGCATAGCCCATCATCTGATGGTGGAAAAGGTCGTATCATTGATGTTCATGCTTAGTTTAATTTCCGACCTAGATAGTGGTAAATTAGGCTCAGACTCGATCTGATTGCCAAAACTCAAACGGCATTTAGCGAGCCAGTTCGGCTTTTTTGCATAAATCGTATTTTGTGCAAGGAAAATCCACTGTTCGTGAACAGGTATGCCCAAACCTAAGAAATATTGGCCTAAAACGGCACGACTTGCTTAGAGCCACTTACGCTGGCGGATGAAATAGCATTTGTCGCTGTAATTCCTAAGAGCTATCCCCGAAAAATTGACCAGTCGATTAAGTGAAAAACCCTGCTACTTTTGACCGTCCGCGAGGACAAAGCAATGGAGCAGAAGATGTCCAAAAAACCGAGAAGAAAACATTCGCCGGCCTTCAAAGCCAATGTTGCCCTGGCGGCCTTGGCGGGCGATAAAACTCTGGCCCAGTTGACCCTGGAATTCGAGGTTCATCAAAATCAAATTTTCGATTGGAAAAAGCAACTGGCCTAGCGGGCGGCCGAGGTGTTTGGGAGGCCAACGGAGCCCGAATCACCGCCGAGCCCTGCATGCGAAAATCGGCCAACTGACCCTGGAAAACGAATTTTTAGAGGGCGCGCTCAACAAGGCGGGATGGATGAGCGCACAGCGACGATCGACCGTCAATCGAAGTTACCCAGCCGTAGTTCGGAACAGTTATCCCAGAAGCAATTGAATGCATGAGAGCGCGTTTCATGCAGATGCCGGAACTCATGGGGTCCATCCATCCTACTGGTCCCGGTCACTATGGTGTGGCGGAGCGAGGAATACTGGCCCTGGTCAATCCGGAGCGGTTGCGCCGCATCCTCTCGAAAATGCTCGACGAGAACGAATTCCTCAGCCCTTACGGTATTCGTTCGCTCTCCAAGTTTCATGCCAATAACCCGTTCATTTTTTATGCCGGAGGTCAGGAATACCGTGTGGATTACCTGCCGGGCGAATCGAACAGCGGCATGTTCGGCGGTAACTCCAACTGGCGCGGCCCGGTATGGATGCCGGTGAATGCCATTATCATCCGGGCGCTGCTGCATTATCACTTGTACTATGGCGACAGCTTTAAGATCGAATGCCCGACTGGTTCGGGTAAACTGATGAACCTCTTCGAGGTCGCGAATGAAATCCAGGGCAGGCTTACCCACATCTTCCTTCGCGAAGAGCAAGGCAGGCGCCCTGTCTACGGAGGTACAGCAAAATTCCAGGATGACCCGCACTGGCGCGACTACATTCTGTTCTACGAGTACTTCCATGGCGACAACGGCGCAGGTTTGGGTGCCAGCCATCAGACTGGCTGGTCCGGGCTGGTGGCGAAATTTATCCAGCTTTTCGGCTCGCTGGATACCGTACAAGGTCTGGAAGGAGGGAAAATGGCCGCTTTCCACTCGACGGAGAAGAAATAGGCCGCTCCCTCTCATGCGGACCGGCAACCGTAATTTGGAGGGCGAGAGAATGGGGTGGATCGGTACTCGATTAAGAAGTTGTTTGAAAAAACAGGATATGGCTCGCGTTTGGGCAACGGTAGCGCGCATGTGCCTGTTAGCGAGCGCCATACTCGATCTCCCGGGATGTGCGAGCTTTGGCCCACCGAGTGTGGATCGCGACCGCTTCGATTACATCAACGCGATTTCGAGTTCCTGGAAACAGCAAACCCTACTCAATATCGTCAAGATGCGCTATGCCGATACACCGGTGTTCCTGGACGTGGGGCAGATCATTAGCGGCTACCAGTTACAGGGAACCGTGGGAATAACGGGAACTCTCAATGGTGCAAGTGCATTGGGAGATGTTTTGAACCTGGGGAGTACGGGGAGCTTTACCGATCGGCCGACGATCACCTACACCCCTCTGACAGGTGCTCATTTTCTGCAAGTCATGATGACGCCGATTCCGCCTCCGGCCCTATTCAGGCTCATTGAGGAGGGCTGGCCCGCGGACATGTTGCTGCAGATTGGGGTGCAAAGCATCAATGGGATATCGAACCGTAAAGGCGGCGCGCGAGGGCGTGCAGCGGATTCCGATTTTGGCGTGCTGTTGGCGGCCCTGGAACGTCTCCAGGCTTCCGGTGTGCTGGGGTTACGGGTGGAATTGTCCAAGGATACGAAGCAGGAGGGGACAATTCTGGTGATTAGTCAAACGGCTCTTCCTGCAGAGGTCGAGGCCGATAGATTGCTGGTCAGAAAACTGTTGGGTCTGCGGCCCGAGCTAAAAGAATTTAAAGTTGTTTATGGGGCGGTGGCTGAAAAAGATGACGTTATCGCCGTGCAGACGCGTTCCGGTTTCCAGATCATGAATCTACTGGGTACCAATGTCGAAGTGCCATCTGAGCATATTGCCGAACAAAGGACTTATCCGCCGTTTCAGGAGCCGGAAGGTGCCCAGGCGCTACCGCCTCTGATCAGGATTCATGCGGAAAAGTCGCTGCCGTCAGATGTCTTTGCAGCGGTGAAATATCGCGACTATTGGTATTGGATAGATGATCGCGACTTCAGGTCGAAGGCCATCTTTACCTTCCTGATGATCATCATGACACTAGCGGAGAATGACGAGAAAGTCCAACCGCCGATCGTCACGATACAGGGGAATTAAACAGCGGCGCATGCAAGGTTGGGCATGCTATTCGCGCGGATTGTTTCCTGGGTTAATAGGATTTTTTCCCAACATTACATATGGCAACTAGGGTAACCGGGGTTAAAAATCGGTGGTCGATAATCGCTGATATCAAAAGCAATACTGCTTTCAGAAATGTTCGCGAACGTCAGATATAGCAACTTGATCTGACATTTTTATAGTTGATTTCACTAATCAGAGAAGGACTGCTCTTGGCCGATTCTGTTGAAAAAGTCGGTATTTTTTTGAGTGGTTGACTGTGGTGATTTGATCGGTTGCGGCGTTCAGTCAGAAATGGTTGCGGAGGTCAAACAGAACTTGCTCGATCTGTCTTGGCTGAGAAATTTCAGGTAGTGTAAGCGCCTCGAATCCATCTACCAACAAAAAATCGCCGCACTCGACGACTTGAAAAAATCCCTGCTTCACTAGGCTTTCAGAGGCCAGCTTTAAGGTGGCGGGAACCGTTAACGCTCAAGTTGACCTAATCGAACGATTTGGACTAAATTAGTTGGAACAAACTTCCCGTCTTAGGAGAGTGCCATGCAAACTTTCACCGCCAACGAAGCCAAAACCCATTTTGGCGAATTCCTCGACATCGTTCAGCGCGAACCGGTGCGGGTGACTCGTCACGACCGCGTGGTTGGTGTAATGGTCAGCGCGGAAGACTACGAAGCCATGCGGGCCTTTTATGCCGACCGCTTGCGTAAAACCATGGACGAAACCGCCGATGCAGCCGAGAAGGCCGGTATGACACCGGAAATCCTCGAACAATTGCTGGCGGATGAAAGCTGAAAACTCAGGACTCATCGCTGTCGTCGACACCAACGTCTGGATCAGCAGTTTCCTGAGCAAAACCGGCGCACCGGCGTCAGTGATTCGCCAACTGGTCAGCCAAGGCAAGCCGGTGTTTTCAGTGGCCACTTATGCCGAGTTGCAGGATCGTTTGTGGCGACCCAAGTTCGATCGCTACCTGAGCATTGAACACCGCAAGCAATTGCTGCGCGATGTTGATGTGGTAGCGCACTGGGTAAGTGTTCCTCCTGAGATCGAACAACAAACCTTTTCCCGTGATCCGGACGACAACAAATTCATTCACACGGCTCTGGCCGCCAATGCGCCTTGGCTGGTGACGGGCGATCAGGATTTATTGGTGTTGGCCGAGGAATTGAAGCTCTTGGGTGTAACCATCCTGTCACCCGCCGATGCTTTGATACAGGCCGATTTTTTTACCCGGCGGATTCTAAAGCGAAGTGCAATACCTCGATTTTAAAGAATACGAACGCCCGCAAAGATTACTTAAAGCGCGCCTTTGGAATGTTTCGACAAGCTATTGGCGAAGCTGAGCCGGAAGAGGAATTGACAGGCAAGATGCGGCTAAATCAAAGAGGCTACACCATGCCACCAGAGCGCGAATTCGAGTGGTAAAAATACCATGAAAACCATCGACATCAGTGATTTCCCGGTGATGGCTGGTAGAT
Organism: Methylomonas koyamae; assembly: GCF_019669905.1. Lineage (NCBI taxonomy): Bacteria > Pseudomonadati > Pseudomonadota > Gammaproteobacteria > Methylococcales > Methylococcaceae > Methylomonas > Methylomonas koyamae. The sequence goes on from NZ_AP019778.1 coordinate 229,965, forward strand.
GCCCAACTTGCCCGTTTCACGAGCAAAATGAGGGGCAGAGGGAAATTGCAAACATGATTAGGGAGCGCTGTGTTACTGCTGCATCGCAAATTTGCCATCACCCGCGATTGCACGGAAAGAAGGAGACTCATTTATGCCGCGGTGCCAGAGATTTTCAATTGCAAATTTTCCATCGATTGGGGGTGATCGATGAACCGACCGATGAAGCCTGGGACAGAGCAAAGCCGGTCGATGTTCTTCAGCGAAGAGGAGATGACTGCAGCCGTATCTGACCTTAGAGCGATGGGATCAGCGGCGATCAAAATATTGGCCGAGTCGGTTGAGCGTGGGGAGATCAAAAGAAAATCACTATCTCAGGCAGTGAAAAAGTTGGAGTTGGAGGGATTTGTGAGGGTTTTTAGCGAAGGCCCATTTTCTGAGGAATTCATAATTCGACCGACCCTTATCGGCGAGGATGCGGTTGCGGAGGTGCTGGGATATGACTAATGCAGGCCGCGGAAGAAAATTGGTCACCTGTTTGGTAAGCTAGGGAAACGCTGAACAAATCTTAATGAGATAATAATCGTTTGGGAGACTTAAAACGGCCTCAAAAGCCGACTTTTTCAGATAATCACCTTCCTATCGGAGCCTTTTCGGCCCCGATGGGCGTCATCAAGACGCAGTTACCCTGCGAATGGCGCAAAAACGCCCCATGTTGTACACCAAGTTCATGAAGCCGATACGCACCTCGGCGCGCGCCAGGCCAATACAACGGACCGCCTTACCGCCCCATTGCACCCTCCAGGCAAACACGTGCTCGACCCGGAAACGGGTTTTGGAGCGGGTGCTGTTACCCTGTTTTTCCCGGTCGGTCAGCGGCTTGCCGCGCACCCATTTGCGGTGAATCCGGCTGCGGTAGCCTTGGGATTCGAGATTGGCTTCGGCAGCTTCGGACCGATAGGCACTGTCGGCCCAGACGTCGCGGCTGGTGTTGCCGCTATCGAGCAAGCCGTTCAGGGCTTGGGAGTCGTGGACGCTGGCATCGGTGACCGTGTATTTGCGCACCAGCTTGTGGGCATTATCAACGTTGACGTGGTTCTTGTACCCGTAATAGCGCTAGCGCGCCTCGGTGTCCTTCTGGCTACGTTTGGAAATTGACCAGTCTTCGACGCTTTCGTCGGCTTTAATCCGGGCGTTCTCGTCCGGGGTATTGCGCTGTATAGGCGCTTTAACGAAGCTGGCGTCAATCAGTTGACCCTTGCGGGCGATCAGGCCGTCTCGGTCAGTTTCAGCGCCTTGAGCAACTCGCGAAACAGCCAGTCGAATAGGCAGACGCCGTTACCGGGGTCAACCCCTCTAAGAACGGTACTTGATAGTTTCCCATCATACCGCTCAAGCCTTTGAAACGCCCTAATGGGGACGCAGTTTCACACGGTGCTGGCTTGCCAGTGAACTTGTCTATGACAATCGGGATGTAACAGTACCCGGTTATCCAATCCATCCGAACCACCCAGTGACCGCCAAACGGTATGATAGCTGTGCCAACCAGTTTCTGTGGTAATTTTCTGCCCACAGACAGGGCAGATACCGGCCTGTCGATTCCACAGCTAATTGTATAGGTGCCAACGGTATTAATTTCAGCTACCGTTGCGACATATACTGACCAATACATGGAGGGCCAAATGTCAGACCCCTTATTACGACAATGGGAAATGCTCAAACTCATTCCCCGTGAACGCAAAATCACCACCAAGGAATTGCAGTTAAAACTTGAAGGATTAGGTTTTACTGTCACCCGTCGCACGCTGGAACGTGATCTTGAGCGATTGTCCATTCCGTTTTGTCTGGAAGTCGATACACGCAACAAGCCTTATGGCTGGCGATATGCGTTAAACACCAAAATGCCCAGCATTCCGGGATTAACGGCAAGCGAAGCGTTGACGCTGCTATTGTTGCAAAAGTATCTAAAAAACCTGTTGCCCGTTGCCGTGACCGATAACCTGGCGGCTCAATTTTCAGCTGCGCAGCAATATTTCACCCACGAACACCCGGAAATGCGCTTACTTGATTGGCTGAAGCGGGTACAGGTGGTTTCACCGGGACCTACACTGTTGCCACCCCATGTCGACGCCGAAATTCAACGCCAGGTTTATGAGGCCTTTCTGAACGATTTGCAGTTAGCAATGGAATACCTGCCTTCGGGTGCAACTGCCAATAAGACCTACCAAGCCGTGCACATTCAGGGATTGGTACAACAGGACAGCGTAGTGTATCTGGTGACTATGCTCAACGATCATGAGGATCTGCGCCTTTTGGCATTGCATCGTATTCAATCCGCAAAATTGATTCATCGTCCCATTCGTCGCATGCCTGATTTCGATCTCCAGGCCTACATTCAGCAAGGGGGATTAGGGTTCGGCGATATTGCCGCGACCGATCAGATCGAGATATCGTTGCTGTTCTATCATGGAGCAGGACACCATCTTTTGGATACGCCGCTGGCCGACAACCAATGCGTTAAAAAGATCGACGCGCAAACGCTCAAAGTCGAAGTTACATTACCGTTGACGCCCAAGTTAACATGGTGGCTGACCAGTTTTGGCCCCGATGTTGAGATAGTATCGCCACCTTCCTTGCGTGCGACACTTGCCGAGCGACATCGGCAAGCTGCAGCCTACTACAGTAACGACTGATCAACTATCACATCAACAGTTCGACCAATTGACCCGATTCGGTAACAGCTCTCACCGAAGTACCTTCGGGAAATTGGCGTTTCATGGATTCCAATCGCAGTGCCGTGTCGTTACTGCGAACATTATGGAAACCCGTGCCATGGGTCTGCCAGGATTGCCCGTGTTTACGATATTGAAACAAGATTTTCATGTGATCTCCTGATACTAAGATTCGACAACGCAATCAGGTTAAATGAATAACGCGACAGATTGTGACCGGTCATAGTCAAGGCCTAAAAATCCAGCGCGTTCTTAATGGGTCAGAATTTGTCGCATGTCCGGCGTATCCTGAGCGCAGTTCAATTGATAGGAGCTACTCATCATGAATACAGCAATCACGATCGCAGAGTTTGCGAACACCGAACAACAACTTATCAGCGCGGTTGAACAATACATCGAAGCCCAAGGCTGGCGAAAAGAAAGACAGGATTATGACGACGGGCGCATCGTCTTCAGACTGACGTTCAAGATGAGAAATGCCAGTTTTAGAACATTTTTTGATTTGATGCCGAATCAACAGCGTTTCGCAGTCTACTGTTACAGTCCGGTGGATATACCCGCAGAAGCCCGACAACAGGTTGCCGACTTCATGGCGCGGGTAAATTATCGACTTTACCTCGGCAAGCTTGGACTCGACATGGATGAAGGTACTGTCCGCTATTCCTGCACCGTCAGTGTTGAGGGTAGTCTTTTATCGCCCGACATGATCGCTCTGATTGAAAACGCCGCGATTTGCGGCATGGATGATCATTTCCCTATACTCATGTCTATTGTGCACGGGGGTAAAACCGCTAAGCAAGCCTTCGACGATATGTTAAGTGAAGATGAGCGGCCTGGCGATGAAGATACTGGCATGACCGTTCATTGATGCTGTTCATTATCGATTGCTTATAGTCCGCAATTACAGCCAAAGACAACCATGATGGGCAATGACCTCCAGACGCAGTTACTCGGCGATTTCATGATATTTTCGATGCTGGCGATAACGGGTATGGCGCTGATGGTCATGGCAGCTATGATCAACGGGATCAAAATCGCCTGGGAACGCTGCTTGATGTGGATCACCGATCTATTTTCAGGACTATGGAGCTTGCTTTTGGTTTTAGCTCTGGTTGTCTGGCTGATAGTGACCCTGCTCGACAAATCCTAAACGGGCTTAAAATACTCGGTTAAATTCAAGGAGAATACCAATGAAAATGAGTGAAGCTGATTTGGACGCGTGCTGTGAGCTCGCTAACCAGGTGTGGCAAGATTACCAAACACCTGAGCTCAATGCCGAGACCTGGGGGCTGTTCAGTTATGGTGATGCACCGGCTGGTATTGGGGGCGGTGTGGGTTGCTTTATCTGGTTAGCGACAAAGCAAGAGATGCTGCAATTTGCGGCGAAGGTGCTGCCTTACTCACCGCCTGGACCATTAGGTAGCGATGTATGCGCGGTTGCGAATGAAGTTAACCTCATCATCGATCAGCTATTAGACGATCAGCTCGATTTAGAAGTCGGTCGAGAAAGGCTGAATCGTACTTTACGGCATTACTCACAAATTGAGTGGTGGGGAACGTTTGCAGATTTATGCGAAGGCAGCCATCCCTATGCAGAAAAAGTGATTCAGTATTTCCGGGCCTCGTCGGATGATGCTGACCCTGGCGCTCCGCCATCGATCCGAGCGCATGAACTGGAACGGTTCAAAGAATTTTTAGAGGATTTTGGCGCGTAAACCCGTATTCGTGTAGGTCATGATTTGTCGCAGGCTGGCGGCATACTAAGCCTGTCATAAGACAGGAGACGCAATGTCTAATACGGTCGCACATCAAAACAGTCCATTTATTGCCTATTTATCACGTTTACGCTGGATCAAGCGCTGGGGATTGATGCGCAACGCCGAACCGGAAAACGTCATCGAACACAGCTGGGAAGTGGCGGTGATTGCACATTGCCTGGCGTTGATTGGCAATAAACAGTTTGGTCGTCAACTGGACGCCCAAGCCATCGCAACAGCAGCGTTATTTCACGATGCCAACGAAGTCTTGACCGGCGACCTTCCAACTCCGGTCAAATATTTTCATTCTAGTTTGACCGATGCTTATCGTCGTATCGAACATCTGGCGCGGCAGGAATTGCTGAATACCCTGCCACAAGCGATGCAGGATGCTTATCGTCAATTATTCGATGAATCGCACTGGCCCAAAGCTCATCAGCAAATGATCAAAGCCGCCGATACCTTGTCCGCCTACCTCAAGTGTTTGCGCGAACTGCAAGCCGGTAATCAGGAGTTTACTCAAGCATCCGATCAATTGCTCGACAAGCTCGGCCGATACGCGATGCCGGAGGTCGACTATTTTCTCGAGACCTTTGTTGCCGACTGCGGCTTGACGTTGGATGGTTTACTTGTGAAATCAGAAGGGTGAAGTCGCTATGCTGACATTAAGCAATGACGCCGGCGATTTACTTCAGATCTGGATCGAGGACTACCAGTATCCCGACCCGGATGGCTACTTTTGGGATCTGAACTGGTTAAACGTCACGGTTCGCTGGCAACGCGGCACCGAAATCTGGCAAGCCAGCGATCCCTGTCTTTCCACTGAGGAATTATTGGAGTTGCAAGCTTGGCTGAACGAAATTCAATCCGACACAACCGGGCACTCGAATATTGGATTTATGGAACCTTGCTTACGATTTGAATGGCGACAAGTTAATAGTATGCCCATGTTAAGCATTTGTCTAAGCAGCGAACTTGATCCACGGCGCTCGGATAAATTGCCTGACATAATGCAAAAAACCGGCATGCCAAGCCATGATGAAGATGCCCACAGCGGGATATGGCTTGAGTTTCCCACTTCAGCCATTAACATACACAATCTTGTGCAGGCCTTGACGAACATGAGCGCACAATTTCCGGTACGCCATGAGCGTCCATTAATCGAGGAGTAATCATGCTAGGAGCAGTTATAGGCGACATCGTTGGTTCGGTTTACGAGTTTAATAATTACAAAGCCAAAGACTTTCATCCGTTTTTTCATCCCAAAGCATTTTTCACCGATGACACGGTCTGTACGGTAGCTGTTGCCGACGCGCTGCTGAATCAACACGATCCAGCAACCGCATTACGTGATTGGTGTAGACGTTACTGGTACATCGGCGGCTGGGGATTGCGTTATGGCGACTGGGTAAAAAGCAATAGCATGGGTCCGTATAACAGCATGGGTAACGGTGCGGCGATGCGGGTATCGCCCGCCGGATTTATGGCTAACAGTATTGAGGAGGCAATCGAACTAGCCCATCGAGTGACTGAAGTAACCCATAACCACCCGGAAGGTATGAAAGGGGCAGCCGCCACTGCTGTCGCCATTTATCTGGCCAAAACCCAGCATAGTGTCGAACAAATTCGCGAGTTTATATCGACCGAATTTGACTATGACCTGGACAGAACCGTCGATGATGTTCGCGAGGTCTACGAATACAACGAACTCAGCCCAACTACTGTACCGGAGGCCTTGATCTGCGCACTCGACGCCACGGATTTTGAAGATGCCATTCGTAACGCCATATCCATCGGCGGGGATAGCGATACTATCGCCTCCATAGCGGGGGCAGTTGCCGAAGCACTATTTGGTTTGAACGATGCTCTCTTGGAAACAGTGTGGCGGTTCCTCCCTGAGGATATGCTTCACGTCATGTTATCTCTTTATGCGATGCCTTCTGAAAAAGTATCTAAAGGCCCCATAAAAATTCTCTAATCATCCTGAGCTTATCGAGGCACGAAAGGATAACGCTCTGATTTATGAGGCTTTCCGGTTGCACTGAGTTTATCTGAAGTGCAATTTTAGAGGCTCCCCTACAGACGGCATTATTCGTTATGACTGAATATGCAGTTACTGAATGATCTGATGCCGATTCGCGCTTTCATTGAGTATGAAATTCCGTTCTTTGCTCACGCTCCAAATAGCCGGGGAACCAATTTGAAATCAGGGCTGCGGGGAATTAAACTGGCGAATTGGCATAAAAGGCATTAAAGCTCGAAAACAAATGATTAAAGAAAGATACAGCATGTCCTTTACAACCGGAGGTCTGTTTCACCATGAATCGGTGAAAATCGCGTCACTGTATCTTGAATTCAGGGATTGGGAAGTCACTCGAGATGAAGTCATTCGTGAAAACGTCCTACAAGCCAGGGCATTAAATACATCCAAGCGAGTGTGTCGAGAGGTGATTTCACGGCTGAAAACGTTGAGCTTAAATGAGTTGAGCTTTCTTGTTAAGGCCGACAGACAGAATCAGGCTTATCTACTATGGGTGGCAATCTGCAGGCGATACCAATTTATTGCCGATTTCGCCGTTGAAGTCATTCGAGAACGATTTCTTTCACTTAAGGCTGATTTGAACCCTATCGAATTCGACACCTTTTACAACCGAAAGTCAGAATGGCATCAGGAATTAGACAAAATTCAACCTTCAACTCGGGGAAAACTGCGTCAAGTTCTGTTCAAAATGCTTAAGGAAGCCAATTTGCTGACGGAAAAACAGGTCATTAATGCAGCGATGCTCAGTCCGGAATTGAAAGCGCTCATGTCTCAATCTACAGGACAAGAATGCATGGTTTTGCCAACGCTAGAGATTAACTTTAAGGAGTCGGACAGTGACTAAGGACGTCGACAAAATGCCCATGTCTGATCGATTTCAACACCTTTTTGGAATCATCTCCGGGCAACGCTTTCTCAAAAAGCAAGGCCTGGGTAACGAAGTGCCTTTTTTCATTTGTCCATTCAAGCCGGAAGAAGCCGTTGAAATGGAGCGGCTTCAGCGACAGTTGGTCAATCGCCTGGAGCATGCGGGTGTCCACGTATTGGAAATCAATCTTTATGACCTCTCGATAGAAATATTAAAAGATCGCGGCATCTGGGACCAGATTATAGAGATGGAAGATGCTGTCACAAAGGATCAACTCAAGGAGTTGTTACAAGGTGTACTGGACCCAGAGAGCCATCTCGTGCCCGCCATAGCAGCTAAGCTGTCCAGCACGGACTTCGACGTATTGTTTCTTTCGGGTGTTGGCGAAGTGTTTCCGTACATCCGGTCACATAACGTTTTAAACAATTTACAAAGTACTGCCAAAGAGAAACCCACCTTACTGTTTTTTCCTGGCTCTTATACTCACTCACTAGAGTCGGGAGCCTCGCTTGATTTGTTTGGAAGACTCCACGACGACAAATATTACCGGGCATTTAACATCTTTCACTGCGAAGCATAAACGAGGGAAGCGTGACAACACTAAAACACATTTTTCAAAAGCCGGTTAACCGCCCTATCGAAGGCGTCATCAAAGCCGACGACGAAGCTAGTCTCTGAATCGCCCCGGGAATCTCGGAGGCCATAGGTTGTGAGTCACGCTGCCATGACGGACTCGGGAAGTTGCCGATAATAGTTAGCCTCCGCTTCGGCTGGTGGGATATTACCAATCGATCCCAACAGCCGTCGATGATTAAACCAATCCACCCAAGTCAATGTAGCGAGTTCAACGGCTTCGCGGCTCTTCCAGGATTGCTTGTGAATCAGTTCGGTTTTGTACAAACCATTAATAGTTTCAGCCAAGGCATTGTCATAAGAGTCACCCACACTGCCTACCGAAGCTTCAACGCCGGCCTCGGCTAAACGCTCGGTATAGCGGATCGAAACGTACTGCACGCCTCGATCGCTATGGTGAATCAAGCCGCCATCGCGCTGGGGTTGCCGGTCATGAAGCGCCTGCTCCAGTGCGTCCAGCACAAAGTCGGTATGCGCCGATGACGATACCTTCCAACCGACGATGTAGCGGGCAAACACATCGATCACGAAGGCCACGTAAACGAAGCCCTGCCAGGTTTTGACATAGGTGAAGTCCGCCACCCACAAGGCATTCGGTCGTACGGCGCTGAACTGCCGATTCACCCGATCCAGAGGACACTCCGCGTTGGCATCGCTGAAGGTGGTCTTGATGGTTTTGCCACGCCTGACGCCTTTCAGCTCCAGGCTTCGCATGAGGCGTTCCACCGTACAACGGGCCACGGTTAAGCCCTCGCGTTTCAATTGAATCCAGACTTTACGCGCGCCGTAATTTTGGAAGCTATCATTCCAAACTCGACGAATTTGCTGACTGAGGGCCTCGTCCTGCTTGGCGCGATGCGACCGCAACTCAGGATTGGCTTTGCGCGCCGCATGCAGGTAATACGTCGATGGGGCAATCGGCAGAACTTTGCAGATTGGCTCGACCCCATAGCCATCGCGATGCTCGTCGATGAACGCTTTCATGGCTTGAACCGGCGGTCGAGCTCCGCCTGCGCAAAATACGCCGAGGCCTTACGCAGGATCTCGTTGGCCTGGCGTAACTCCCGGACTTCCCGCTCCAGCGCCTTGATGCGTTCCGCGCCATTGCCGGACACTTCTATGCTCGAGCTAGTGATCGGTTGTGTTTGCCTCAGCCAGCGACGTAACGTCTCCGCCGTGCAGCCAAACTTGGCCGAAATTGATTGGATAGCGGCCCATTCCGACGGGTATTCATCTTGATGCTCTCGCACCATGCGAACCGCTCGTTCTCGAATTTCCGATGAATAATGCTTGCTCGTTTTCTCGTTCATTGCTCCATTCTCTCAAAGGTTGGAGCCTCCGAGGAAACCAGGGCGATTCACTCCGCCTTGAAATCGAAGAATATGTGCTGACCAACGAAGTTGAAAAAAGGCTTGAAACGTTTTTAGATGCCTACAACAACTATGAAGGGGCAAACGGTGTTTGGGTATCCGGATTCTTTGGATCGGGTAAGTCGCATTTATTAAAAATGTTGGCACTGCTTTTGGAAAACCGACAAATTGACGGCGTTTCTGCTCTTGAATTATTCCTGCCTAAATGCGGTGAAAATGAGATTTTGCGTGGTGATCTTAAACGCGCAATTAGCATCCCTTCAAAAAGCATCCTGTTTAATATTGATCAAAAAGCCGACGTCATCAGCAAAACCCAGATCGACGCTTTATTGGCCGTGTTTGTAAAGGTTTTCGATGAAACGTGCGGTTATTACGGCAAGCAAGGCCATATCGCACAATTCGAGCGAGACCTGGATAGTCGCGGACTCTATGACCCATTCAAGTCAGCCTATCAAGCCACTACAGGAAGAACATGGCAAAGTGGAAGGGAACAAGCCTTACTTGAAGGAAAAAATATTGCTAAAGCATATGCTCAAGTCACAGGCGACGATGAATCCTCAGTCACAGGGATCTTGGACAAATACCGTACTCAATACAAAGTATCTATCGAGGACTTTGCCGATCAAGTTCATGCCTTTATCGAACGCCAAGCGCCGGATTTTCGCTTGAATTTCTTTGTTGACGAAGTAGGCCAATACATCGCCGAGAACGTCAAACTGATGACCAACCTACAAACCATCGCCGAAAGTCTGGCCACCAAATGCCGGGGCCGCGCTTGGGTCATCGTCACCGCACAAGAAGACATGGGTACTGTTGTCGGCGAAATGGGCAAGCAACAAAGCAACGACTTCTCCAAAATTCAAGCGCGATTTGCCAATCGCATGAAATTAACCAGTGCGGATGTCGCGGAAGTCATTCAAAAGCGCTTGTTAACCAAGAATGAAGACGGTGTTGGTCAACTGTCTGATATTTATCACGTGCAATCGAACAACTTCAAAACCCTGTTCGACTTTGCCGATGGCTCGGTAAGCTATCGTAACTTTCAGGATCGGGAGCATTTCATCCACAGCTATCCCTTTATTCCTTACCAATTCGCACTGTTCCAGTCGGCTATCCAAAACCTGTCCTTGCACAATGCCTTTGAAGGCAAGCACAGTTCCGTGGGCGAACGATCCATGTTAGGTGTTTTCCAGCAAGTGGCCATCCAAATTGAAGAACACGAGATTGGCCAGTTGGCGACATTCGACTTGATGTTCGAAGGGATACGAACTGCGCTAAAAGCCCAAATTCAACGCGCAATCATTCTGGCAGAAGGAAATCTCGACAACCCCTTTGCCATCCGCCTGTTGAAGACATTGTTCCTGGTCAAATACGTTAAGGAATTCAAACCCACGCTGCGCAACCTTTGCATCCTGATGCTGGATGGCTTTAACCAAGATTTACCTGTGCTTAGAAAGCGGGTTGAGGAAGCGCTCAATCTCTTAGAACAGCAGACCTATGTGCAACGCAATGGCGAGCTCTATGACTACCTGACCGACGAAGAAAAAGACGTCGAAGAAGAGATTAAAAACACAGAGGTCGAATCAACCGATGTAGCCGCGGAACTGGAAAAAATCATCTTCGATAACATTATCAAGAACCGCAAAATTCGTTATGACGAAAATGGCCAGGACTACCCATTCACCCGCAAATTAGACGAACGTTTGTTCGGGCGCGAATACGAGTTATGCATTCATGTCATTAGCCCTTTCCATGAAAATGCAGACAACCAAGCCACTTTGGTTATGCATTCATACGGCCGTGATGAACTCCTTCTGGTGCTGCCATCGGATGATCGTTTAGTACGCGATCTTTTGATGTACAAACGCACCGAAAAGTACATCCGTCAAAACATCACGGTCACCCAGCAGGAGGCCATTAAACGCATCCTCAACGACAAAGGCTTTCAGAATCAGGAACGCTATGCTGACATTCAGCAACGGGTTCAATTGCTGATGGGCAAGGCCAAGCTGTTTGTATCGGGCGGCGAAATCGAAATCGGTTCTGAAGATGCGCAATCCCGTGTACTACGCGGCTTTCATGAATTGATTACCCGTGCCTAC